>CAZPSW010000007.1:7802-13658 GCA_964589255.1 uncultured Dehalococcoidales bacterium | reverse complement strand
CGGCATCTCCCTGCACTGCATGCGCGCCGACCGGGACCCCGAATTCGTCTACGCCATGTGTAAGTGGTGGGACGACAATTACGAGGCGTTCAAGGACAAGCACCTCTGGAACGCCTACATGACCTTCGACTCCCTGATGGAGGAAATTCCGCATACCTTCTTCCCGCTGCATGACGGCACCGTGCAGTTCCTCAAGGACAAGGGCGTCTGGAACGACCTGATGGCACGGCGCAACAAGCGCAACACGGAACTGGTGGACCGCTACATTGAGGCCAGCGCGGAAGCCTATGACCTGGCCGACGAGAAACGCATCTGGGTGCATTCACGGAACCCGCAGTGGGTTGATTTCTGGGAGGACCATCTACAGAAACTCGGCCTGCCCCGCTTCCGCATGTTCCTGAATCTGGAGGATGATGATTAATGGCATACGAAAATTTTAAGTGGCCCGCAAGGTTCAACGTCATATCATGGTTCGGCGTTGGCGTTGACGTTTCCCGCAGTTGGGGCGACATCATGACCCGGGACACCGGCATGAAGGTCCACGTCGGCGGCGAATATGACACCGTCAACCGCTTCCGCTGGGTCGGCCCCTTACGGGTCTTCGACATGACCGGCGGCTCGCCGGGGGAGACCTCCCAGATGCTGATGGCGGACCGGAAGTACGCCACCCGCGACGGCGGCCCCTTTCCGCTGCGCATCGTCTGGGCGCATTCGCGCGGCAACTCCGGCTTCTTCACGCGGAAAGGCTCGCCGATCAAGGTGCCGCAAGACATCAAGCCGGGTACCAAGATTTGTGACATGCTGCCCTACGTGGCGGCCACCCGCGTCTTTGACGGCCTGCTGGCCTGGGCCGGCGTTTCCCGCGATGATATTGACTGGGTGCCGGTGCACAACTCGGTGGAGAACTGGCAGACGGTGATCGACGGCCGCGCGGAACTCTCTTTCAGCTTCCCCACCTCGCCGACGCAGTGGGACGCCTTCAAGACCGAGGTCTCGACGGACTGGATCGACCTCAATGCGGAAAAGGACCCGGACGGCGCGCGGCGCTTTCGCGTTTGGGACCCGCTGGTGAACTTCGGCCCGATCCTGCCCGTCGGCGTACCCTCGGCCCAGGGCAAGTGGGGCACCGCCGGTATCAACATGGAAATTACCCGGGACACGCTGGACCCGGCGCTGGTCTACCACCTCGCCAAGTGGTTCGACGAAAACTACGCTGCTTACATCGACGGCCATCCGGAAAACCAGTACCGCACCCGGGAGACGCTGGCCGAGGGCCTGAAGCGCACCTACATGCCCTGCCACGAAGGGCTGGTGACCTACCTCAAGGAGATCGGCATCTGGAGTCCGGCCCACGACGCACGCCAGGCGGAAAACCTGGCCCTGGTGGACCGGTACGTGGCCGGTTACCAGGCCGCCATGTGGGAGGCCGACGAGAAGGCGATCTGGGTCTCCCCCGAAAGCGAGGAGTGGATGGCCTTCTGGAGTGACTACAAGGCGAAAAACCTGACGCCGGTACAGCTCTTCGAGGACCTGCCCCAGGCCACCGCTTAGAAAGCATGAAACTATACCTGGTACAGATCGCACCGGAACTGGGTAACCCCGAGGCCAACCTGGCCACCATGCTGGGCTGGATTGACCGCGGGCTGGCGGCGGGCGCGGATTTGATCGCCTTCGGCGAGTGCGCCCGGGAAGGTTACGACGTCACCGGCAAGGTGGATTACGCCGCCCTGGCAGAGCCGGTACCCGGCCCCGCCACCGAGGCTGTGCGGGCGCGGCTCAAGGGCAGCCGCAGCCTGGTCTGCTTCGGCATGGCAGAACGGGATGCCCGTGGGGACGTTTACAATTCCGCGCCATTGATCGCCGCTGATGCCGTCATCGGGGTGGCGCGCAAGCTCTACCTGGTGCACCTGCACGCCCCTACCTCCGGCAAACGCTACGCCGAGGACCTTTTCTTCCAGCCGGGGCAGCGTATCGGCATCTTTGACACCGAATTCGGACGCATCGGCATCCAGATCTGCCTCGACAACCGCCACCCGGAGATCGCCCAGGCACAGGCGGTGGCCGGCTGCTGGCTCAAGCTGCGCCCGTCAGCAGTACCGCAGCGCGGCAAGTCCGCCACCTCTTCACTTGACCTGGCACGCGGTATCGAGAACCAGATGTGTGACCTTTTCGTCAACCTGGCCGGGGACCAGGGCGGCGTGCGCTACAAGGGCGGCACCTCGGTCATCATGGGCAGTAAGGGCGTGGTGGCGCGGGCCTCGGTGGGTGATGAGGCAGTGGCCGAAGCACTGGAGTACGAGGTCACCGCGGAAGACGTTTATAAAGCGCGCGGCGGCTGGCACAACATCCGGGAAATCCGCCCCGACCTGGTGCGACAACTCTACGATCTGGCCGATACCTACCAGCACGGCCGGCGTGATGCGTCACCGTAAACCGGAAAGGAAGTCGTGAATGGCCCGGAACCAGCGCGTCAACATCATTTACATCTCAATCACGGGCAACACACTGAAGATGCTCGAGGCCGCCGCCGACGGCGCGCGTGAAGCCGGCGCAGAGGTGCGCCTGATCCCGGCCCACCAATCCGCCGGGCTGGATGACGTGATCCACTGTGACGCCATGATCTGGGGCTGTGGCAACTATTACGGCTACATGGAAGGGCTGCTGAAGCACTGGTATGACAGCGACCACACCTCAATGAAAAAGGTGGTGAAGAAGGGCGACATTCCCCCGCGGCCCTATTTCAGCTGTGCCAGCGCCGGGCGCGGCGGGGGCAAGCACCTGCACACGGTGGACTATCTTAACTGGGGCAGGAACCTGGTGAAGACCTTCGAGGACGTGGTGGCTTTCTGGGCCCCCACCGAGGAAATCCTGGCGCTCTGCCGTGATAACGGGCGCCGGCTGGTGGAGATCGACGCCACTACCGCGGAGAACCTCTACACCCCCTCGGAACGGCAGTTGCAGAAAAAATCGGATTGGTAATCATCCGCGAGGAGAGATAAATGACGGCATCCGCCACCCCCGTAATCGTAATCACCGGATTTGGTTCCTCACAGGCTTCCGGCCTGGCGGACCTGGAAAACGCCGACCGCCTGGTGCGCGCGCGCTACCCGGAACACGAAGTACGCTGGGTGCTCACTTCGCGGTTTATCCTGAAGAAGCTGCGGGAGGCGGGCACCGAAACTCTATTTGAACGCCGGGTGCCGCTCTGCAACCTGACCGAGGTCTACGCTGACTTGCGCCGGCAGGGCCGCACCGAGGTGGTGGTGCAACCCCTGCTGACCGTCAACGGTACCGAGTACGCGGATATCATGATGACACCGGTGGAAGGCCTCAACGTCTCCTACGGTTACCCGCTGCTGGCGCCGCCGGAGAACGTGGAACGCCTGGCCCGGGTACTGGCGCCCAGCTTCGGTGACGCGGAAACGGTGACGCTGGTCTGCACCCACGGCAATGATAAAATTCCACTGCTTAACATACCGCTGCTGCAACTGGACAAGTACCTGCGCAAGCACTATAAAAATGTCTTCGTCACCAGCCTTGAAGGGCCACCCGGCACCGAGGCCGCCTTCGCCGACGCCAGGGCCAGCGGCCTGCACCAGGTGAAATTCCTGCCCGTTCTCTTCACCACCGGCACGCATGTGGTCAATGACATCAACGGTGACGCCCCGCATTCCTACCAGAGCCAGCTCGGCATGGCGTCCACCTTCGTGCCCGGCATCGCCCGCAATGAAAGCGTCATGGCGCTCTGGATGGAGAGCATTGACTGGGCACTGGCCCGTATCTAGGTCTTCACGGTTTAAATTAATAAAGGGGGGGTGCCGCAATTTGCGGCACCCCCCTCTCGTTTCCAGGATGTGGTGGCTAAAGGCCCTTGGCCACGATCAGCGGGAACACCTTGATGGTGGTGAAGTCGTCCACCACCAGCTGCGTGATTTCACCGTCCTTGATGGCCTGAAGCTGGTCCTTTAAGTCCGGGTTCACCGTCACCAGCCGTTCCCCCTGCATCAATTTGAGGAATTCCTCGTCGGTGCTGGTGCTGGCGTAAAATTCCATGCGGCCCTCGCCCTTGGCGACGTGCCTGCTCAGCGCGAAGGCCCAGATGATCTGGCCGTCGGCGTCCGCCTGGCGCCAGCGGTCGTTGGGCCGCGTGCTGCGGGTGCCGGTCCTGGGCATCACGAACCAGGCCAGCACCCAGGCATTCGGCTCGGTCTTCACAATCAACCGGGCTTCTTCCTCGGCGTTGACGGTGCTGATGAACTCGATTTTAATGTTGACGCCGTTTGACGGCGCGTTGGGATCCACCACCTCGGCCACCGGCGGCGCCGCCACCAGGCCGATGGTATGCCCAGCGGCCAGTTGGCTGATCTTCAGCAGGGCGGTCTGGTTCTCGTCGTCCATCTCGGCAAAGACCTTGGTCCAGTTGCCGCTGGCGGGGTCCAGCTGCGCCAGGTAAACCTCGGCGTCCGGGATTTCCGCGATCTGGTCCGCGAAGGGGCCGTATTTAAATTCAAGTTCCAGCTCCGGGCTGATGGCGGTGGCTCCCGGTTGCAGCGTCACGGTGGGGCCGAGCAGAACGGCTCCGTCCTCCGGCTGCACCGGGTCCTGGTTGAGGCTGGCGCCAAATTCCGTGACCGGTTGGCCGTCGGCGTCCATGAGGGTGGTGCCCCATTGCAGGTTGGCCTTGATATTACCGTCCGTGGTGTTCACTTCGACGGCGTCCCAGATGGCCGCGTTGAGACCCATTTCAATGGTCACCGTTTCGCCCAATAAGTCCGCCTCGAGCAGCGTCGATACGGGTGGTGGTGGTGGCGGCGGCTCGGGCGCCGGTGGCGGCTCCGGGGTGGGCGCTGGAGCCGGTGCCGGAGCCGGTGCTGGTTCCGGGGTGAGCGCTGGCGCGGGTGTCGGTGCGGGCGGTGGTGCCGGGGCCGGGGCCGGTGGGGTTGGTACGGACGCGGGTGGCGGCGCGGGGGCTTCCGGGGCGCCGCCGCAGGCGGCCACCGGTACCGTCAACAGGGTGAGGACCAGAAATACCGCTGCAATCTTGTAACTCAAACGCATGTCCCCCCCCCTTTTTTACACCTTACTCGCATGATACTCACCGGGCGTGGCTGGGTCAAGACCCCGGCGAGGCAGGGACCAAGGGGCTTTACTGCACCGCGTAGTCCAACCCCAGCGAACGCAACTTATCCGCGCTGGGGACGCCGGTCACCAGGTCCCAACCGCGCGCGTGGTAATAATCATCAAGCAGTTCCTCGGCCTCAAAGGTAATGCCCGCGGAGGGGCCCGCCGGCAGTGTCTCCTGGGTGATGCGCCCCGGCATGACATCGTCCTTGCGCCCGAAGCCTTCGCGCACGTTATACATGCGTTCCAGGTTGAAGATGCGCTCACCGACCTGCCAAAGGTAGTCCCCGTCGGAGAATTCCTTGATCCCGGTGGCGCCGGTGAGCAGGTCTCCCAGCATCACGAGATTGTCTTCGAAGAAGAGGATCGAGGGAAAACTGCACATGATGCAGGCGTCGTGTATCGCGGTCAGGTCCTGGTTGCGCTTCGTCAGCGCGCCCTTGCCCTCAACGGCGAACCGGTCCAGTATTTGGCCGTGATAAGGGGACCCAAAGATTTCCTGCGGGGCGTAGCCCGAATTATGGTCCGCCCCAATGCCCTGCGTCATCAGGTTCAGGCCATGCGCCTTGGCGCCGCGCGGGTCATAGGCCGGCAGTTCCAGCCCCTTGACGTGAATGGCGTAGTGGGCGGTGCCCTGGCCAGTGCGCTCCGCGATGATGCGCGTGCCTTCGGCCAGCAGGTCACCGATGCCCTGCCGCGTCGCGATCATATTGAGCAGCGGCAGTATCGGGGTGT
>CAZPSW010000007.1:0-7792 GCA_964589255.1 uncultured Dehalococcoidales bacterium | reverse complement strand
GTTCCAGGCCGCCGGTATCCTCTTTGGTGATCAGGCCTTTGTCGTACATCTCGTAAGCCATGCCGATGGTGACGGCGGCGGAAATGGTGTCGATGCCAAGCTCGTCACAGAGGTGGTCCGCGGCCACCGTGAGGCCAACGTCATTGTTCATAATGGGGCCGGTAAAGCCCCAGATGGTCTCGTATTCCGGGCCCTCAGACCAGTGGCCCACGTAGGCGCTGCTACCGCGCACCTTGGTCAGCTGGCCGCAGTGGATCATGCAGTTGTGACAGGCGTAATGACGCTCCCGCCAGGGCGCGAAGTTAGCGCCCTCGATGGTTTCCCAGTTCGGGATGAAGCCTTCCTGGAAGTTCTTGCTGGGGAACATCCCCAGACCCAGCGTAAATTCCGGGTTCTGTGTGCCGCGGTTGGGGAAGGACTGGAAATGGGGGTCGCCGCGGTAGTGGTCCATCTGGCGGCGTACGGCTTCGCGGAAGCCATCGGGGTCTGCCAGCGGCACCTTTGTTTCGCCGCGGATAGCAATCGCCTTGAGGTTCTTGGCCCCCATCACGGCGCCGCCGCCGCCGCGGGCCGCGGTGCGGCGGTCACTGAAGATACCGGCGTATTTCACCTGGTTTTCCCCGCCGACCCCGATACAGGCGACGCGGATACGCATGTCCTTGAGCTCCTCGCGGATCAAGGTGTGGGTGTCACTGCAGTTCAGGCCGGTAAGGTAGTCCGCGTCCCGGAACCGGCACTTGCCGTCCTTGATCCAGAGGTAGACCGGCTTCTCTGACTTGCCCTCGATGATGATGCCGTCGTAACCGGCGAATTTCATCTCCGAGGCGAAATAACCGCCGCCGGAACTGCGGAAATGACCGCCCGTCAGCGGTGACTTGAAGAAGACCTTCCAGCGCCCGAAGGACTGTGCCTGGGTGCCGGCCAGTGGCCCGGCGAAGAACATCATCTTGTTTTCCGGGCCCAGCGCGTCGACGCCGGGGGCGACCTCGTCGTAGAACATCTTGATGCCGAAGCCGCGCCCGCCGAGGAAATCAAGGCACATCTTCGGGTCCAGCGTTTCTTCGCTTGAGGTCTGATTACTGAGATTGACCCGGAGAATCTTGTTGCAATATCCGGCCATGACTCCCTCCGCTAAAAAAAGGTCGGCACCAGGCGCGGCCGCCGTTCGAGTTCAAGTTGGCCCTGAAAAGCGTGGACCAGCCTCAATTATAGCCAGCCGCGGGCGGCGGTGTCAAGCTCAATCCGGGTTCAACGGGGCCGCCACGAGCACCCCATTTCCGAGTTCGTTGAAGATATCCCCGGAGTAGTCCTCAATCTGCCCTCGGTCGCAAAGGGCAGCCAGCGCCGGGTCAATCGGAATCCGGGCGATCAACGGCGCAGCGGTGGCTGCGGCCAGGGCCGCGCCGTTACTCGGCCCGAAGATTTCCATCTTCCGGTCCAGTTCCGGCAGGTAGAGATAGCTCATGTTCTCCACCACGCCGATGATCGGTTTCTCCAGGCGGCGCACCATGGCCACCGCCTTCTTCACGATCATACCCGCCAGCGCCTGCGGCGTGGAGACGATCAATATCCCGTCCAGGGGCAGCGTTTGCAGCACCGTCAACGGGGCGTCGGCGGTGCCCGGCGGCAGGTCCACCAGGAGGTAATCCAGCCGCCCCCAGAGCACCTCTTCCCAGAACTGGGTGATGACGCGGCCGATGAGCGGCCCACGCCAGACCACGGCCTCACCTTCGTCGGCGAGCATGATGTTGATCGAGATCACCTGGATGCCCGTCCCGGTGGGCAGCGGTAAGATGCCGCCCGGCGCGCCGCCGGGACGCCCGGTGACGCCGAAGATACGCGGTATCGAGGGGCCGGTAATGTCTGCGTCAAGCACCCCGACGCGGTAGCCGCGGCGCCTTAACGCCACCGCCGTCAGAGCCGTCACCAGGGACTTGCCGACGCCGCCCTTACCGCTCATCACCGCGATCACGCGCCCCACCCGGTTCAGTTCCTTTGGCGGGTCCGCGTTGAAGACCACGGTGACAGCGGCCACCGCGGGTAATTCCGTCAGGGCGCGCGTCACCGCGTTGCGCACCCATTCCTGCAGGCGGTCATTCAGGGCCGCCGCGGAGAGGGTCACGGTGACCTGGTCCGCATCAACCGCAACGTGCCGCACCAGGTTGAGCTGGTTCAGGCTGCGCAGCGTCAGCGGCAGCATCACTGCGTCGAGCTTTTCGTTGATCTCCATGACCACTTACGTTACTCCTGAATATCGGCGTATTTCCGGAACCCGGGACGGGCTAACCGCCGAAAACGAGGGGGAAAAAGGTCACCGTGTCGCCGTCCTTGAGGGGGGTCTCCAGATGCTGGAGCACCTCGTTCTCGCGCCCGTTGACCAGAATGCGCAGTCCCGGCGAGATCGCCACCTGGTGCCGGAAGTCCTGGCCGTACTCATCACAGAGCGCCGCCACCAGGTCCTTAAGGGTGGCGCCAGCGGCCGTCTCAATGGTGCGTTCACGCACACCGGCCAGGTCACGCAACTGGGCAAAAAAGAGTATATTGATCGTCATACCACCGCCGCACGGAGCCCATGTCCCCTGGTTCCATACTACCCAGAAGCGGGCAAAACATCAAGCGGCAGCCGCACCCGAACTTCGGTGCCGCGGCCCGGCTGCGAAGTGATGCTCAGTTCTCCGCCCAGCAGTTGCACGCGCTCACGCATGCCGAGCAGCCCCAGTTTGCCGCCGGCGGCGGAATATTCCGCGGCCTGGCTTGTCAGGCGCCGCCAGGGCGCCTATAATCGGGCAGGGAAACGGTAACGGAGGTCCGTGGTGGAGACGGCGCTCTTTCAAACCCCGGCGCAATACGGCCGCCTAATCCGGGTGGTGATCTACGGCCTGCCCCTGGTGATGGTGATCGCCGGGGCGCTGCAATCAAACGGCGCCGACCGCGAAGGGGCCTGGGTGTTGATCGGTACCGCGGTCTTCATCTTTCTGTTGCTCCGGATCATTTTACCGCACCGTTTCCTGCTCAGCGCAGAAAGGCTCCGCGTGGTGCTCGGCGGACCGTTCGCCTTCAACATCCCGATCAATGAAATTACCGCCATCGAACCGGTCAGTCCGGCGTTGGCCTTCATGCACGGCGGGTTGCGCCTGACCACCGCCGCCCACGTCACGGTGGTGGTGCGGCGCCGTCACGGCCTGGACATCGTCATCTCCCCGTCGGACCGGGATGGGCTGATCCGCGCTTTCGTCCGGGTGGCATCGTGATACGGGAGGACCGATGATAAAACTGGTCCTGCTGCGCCACGGCCAGAGCACCTGGAACCGGGAGAACCGCTTCACCGGCTGGAAGGACGTTGACCTTTCGGAACAGGGCTGCATCGAGGCCAGAGAAGCGGGAAAAGCGCTCTTGGTGGGGGGCTACGCCTTTGACGCCGCCCACACCTCGGTGCTCAAGCGGGCCGTGCGCACCCTCTGGCTGGCGCTGGACGAGATGGACCTGATGTGGCTCCCGGTACACCGCCACTGGCGCCTCAACGAAAGGCATTACGGTGCCCTTGAGGGATTGAACAAGGCGCAGACGGCCCGGGAACACGGCGCAGCGCAGGTGCGCATCTGGCGCCGCGCCTATGACGCGCCACTGCCGCCCCAGACACCGGATGACCCGCGCTACCCCGGGCATGACCCGCGGTACCGGGACCTCTCCGCCGCCGAGATACCCGCCAGCGAGAGCCTGAAGGACACGGTGGCGCGTTTCCTGCCGTACTGGCATGAAGTGCTGGCACCGGCCTGCGCCGCCGGCGAGCGTCTGCTGGTGGTGGCGCACGGCAACAGCCTGCGGGCGCTGGTGAAATACCTTGACGGGGTCTCTGACGCGGATATCGTGGGGCTGAACATCCCTACCGGCATCCCGCTGGTCTACGAGCTTGACGCGGCATTGAAGCCGCTGGCACATTATTACCTCGGGGACCCCGAGGTGGTGAAAAAGGCCACCGACGCGGTGGCCAACCAGGGCCATTTACCGTAAAAGGGGTCCGGCTTTTATACTCTTTAAGGATTAGGGTAAATAATCCGGCGGTGCGTCTTTGTTTGGTTTTATCGCACGGTCACGGAACCGCCGGCGCAAATGGGTCTTATCTGGCAAAACCCCATCCCCTTAATCCCCTTCCCGCGGGGAAGGGGAGAGAATCGTTAAGAGACTTCGTCTCTTTCACTCTTTTTGGGCTAAGGAAGGGGATTTTCTTTTATCAGAGGCGCCGTCTCATTAACTCTTTTGGTGGTTGGGTCACAGAGTGAAACCCGTAACAAAATTAAGGGTGGGTGAGTGGGCGTAAGAGACTTCGTCTCTTTTACTCTTTTGGCCTAGTAATCCGTGTGCCAGCCCTCACCGACCGCGGGGAACTGCCCGTCCGTGGAACCGAACTTGGCATACCACGGGGTGCCGTAACTGTCGGCGAGGCGCGT
The DNA here is from genome assembly GCA_964589255.1 of uncultured Dehalococcoidales bacterium. Taxonomy (GTDB): domain Bacteria; phylum Chloroflexota; class Dehalococcoidia; order Dehalococcoidales; family SURF-40; genus CAZPSW01. The sequence continues at coordinate 3,344 of CAZPSW010000007.1, read as the reverse complement.
CAATTGCGAAAGGCGCGCCTGCACGGTGGAGTTGAAGAATTCCAGACGGGTGGCGCGGTCACTGAGGCCGGTGGCCTCCTGCCAGAGAGCGCGTCCCGCCAGGAAACCCGAGGCCCCGGCGCTGAAAGCGATCTCCGCCTCCATCTTGAAGAGGTCAAAATCAACCCCGGCGGAAAGCAGCACCCAGGGCAATTTCGAGGCCGCGTTGAGTTCCTTGCAGGCCGCCGCCAGCTTCGCTTCATCACGCTCGTAGTGCACGTCCGCGGGGAACTCGCTCTTGAGCACGTCGAAGGGCAACTCGGTGAGCTGGCGCGCCGCCTCGATCACCAGTTCCGGCTTACGCGCCGCGAAGGCCTCCTTGGATTCACCGTCGACGGCGTAAGCGACGGATTCCACCAGCAGCGGAATGTCCGCCGCGCGGCATGATTCGGCCACCTGGGCCACCAGTTCCCGCTGGCGGGCGCTGACAGCCACCAGGTCAGCCCGGTAATAGACCAGCAGCTTCACCGCCGAAGCCCCCAGGCGCTTGATCTTGTCCACTCCCCAGTCCGGCAGTATCTCCGTCTGGCGCGCCGCTTTGTCCCCGGTGTAGCCGGTCTTTTCCACGCTGACGAGCAGCCCCACGTGCCCCGGCAACAACCCGGCGGCGATTGCCGGCGCCACCCCGTAGATGGGGTCCAGCAGCACCGCGCTGGCTGACGGCGCCACCGCACGGCAGAGATCGAGCTTGAAATCAACCACGTCTTGATAGGACACCTCGCGGGACCAGGCCTCCGCCAGCGCCTGGCGCAGAGAACCGCGGTGGTCCACCGCGCAAACGGTGAGCATGCCCTTATCGTCCGCGATCTGTTGCAGCCCGCGTAACTTGCCGATGGAGAGACCGTTCATGAAATACCTCCGTCCCCTGAAGACTACTCGACGAGCAGTTGCGCCAGTGCCGCCAGGTTACCGCTTAATTCCTTCCTCTTGCCGACCGACTCGGCCAGCGGGGTGAAGCACATCTCGCCGGCGATCTCGCCGACGACCATGCCGTTCTCTTCGTCGTCGTCGATCAGGCACTGCACCGCGAGCACGCCCATCTTCGCCGCCAGGATACGGTCCCGCGCCGTCGGTGAGCCACCGCGCTGAATGTGGCCCAGGATGCAGACGCGGGAATCCAGACCGCAATGTTTCTTGACCTTCCGCGCCATGTCGAAGACGTGACCCGGATTTTCGCCCTCGGCCACCACCACGATGGCGCTGCGTTTGTCCCGGCCAAAGCCCTCATTCAGGTGCAGGCAAATCTCCTCGGCGCTGACCGGCACCTCCGGGGTGACCACGTATTCGGCGCCGCCGGCGATGGCGCTCTCCATGGCGATGAAGCCGGAGTGACGCCCCATCACCTCGACGAAGAAGAGCCTTTCGTGGGACAGGGCAGTATCACGGATACGGTCAATCGATTCCAGCGCGGTGTTCACCGCGGTGTCGAACCCGATGCTGAAATCGGTGCCGTAAATGTCGTTGTCAATGGTGCCGGGGACGCCCATTACCTGGATGCCGTGTTCCTGCATCAGGGCGTTGCCGCCGCGGAAGGAGCCGTCACCGCCGATCACGATCAGCCCGTCAATGCCGGTACGCTTCAGGTTTGCGGCGGCGGTGGCGCGGCCCGCCTCGTCGAAAAATTCATGGCAGCGCGCCGTCCCCAGCATGGTGCCGCCCTGGTGGATGATATTGGCCACCGCGCGCCGGTCCATCAGCTCGATGTCCCCGTCGATCAGGCCGTTATAGCCGTGACGCACGCCGTAGAGGTGCACCCCGGTGGCCACCGAGGCGCGCAGCGCCGCCCGGATGCAGGCATTCATGCCGGGGGCGTCACCGCCACTGGTCAGGATGGCAATCCGTTTCAAGGCCACCTCCCGCCGGGTTTACCGGTCCTCAAGCACCGCCACCCCAGGCAGAACTTTACCCTCGAGAAATTCCAGGGACGCGCCACCACCGGTGGAGACGTGGGACATCTCCGCCTGAAGGCCCAGTTCGTTGACCACTTCCGCGGTGGAGCCACCGCCGATGACGGTGGTGCCGTCGAGCGCCGCCAGTGCCCGCGCCACGGCGTGAGTGCCGCGGGCAAATTCGCTGATCTCAAAGACGCCCATCGGCCCGTTCCAGATCACGGTGCGGCAGGTCCCCAGGGCAGTGGTGAAAATCTCCGCGGTGCGGGGCCCGATGTCAGCGATGAGCATGCCCGCCGGCACCTCGGCGGCGGCCACCGCACGGTTGGCGGCCCCGGCCTCGATGACGGCGCTAACGATGACGTCTTCCGGCAGCAGCAGATTTACGCCTCGGGAGGCCGCCTGCGTCATCAGTTTGGCCACCAGATCAACCTTGTCCGCTTCCACCGGCGAAGCCCCCACGGACAGGCCCTGGGCGGCGAAAAAGGTGGCCGCCATTCCACCGCCGACGAGCAGCATATCAACCCGGTCGATGACATTCTCCATGACGCCCAACTTACCGCTGACCTTGGCCCCGCCGACCACCGCGGCGAAAGGACGATCCGGCACGTCCAGCGCGTCACTCAGGGCGACCAGTTCCTTTTCCAGCAGCAGGCCGGCGACGCCGGGGATGTAGAGCCCGATGCCCACCACCGAGGCATGCTGGCGGTGTGAGGCGCCAAAGGCGTCGTAGACAAAGAAATCGGCCAGCCCCGCCAACCCCGCCGCGAAGGCCTTACTATTGGCCTCCTCCCCGACATGAAAGCGCAGGTTCTCGAGGAGTAATACCTCGCCGGGCAAGAGGGCCGCGATGGCGTCCTCAACCTCGGGGCCGAGGCAGTCACCAACGAAGGCCACCGGCCGCGCCAGCAGTTCCGCGAGGCGCCGCGCCACCGGGGCCAAACTCATCTCCGGCACCACTTTACCGCCGGGACAGCCGAGGTGGGAACAGAGGATGATGCGGCAGTCCCGGGCGGTCAAATAATCAATCGTGGGCAGGCAGGCGCGCAGGCGGGTATCGTCCTTGAGGACACCCCGGGAATCAATCGGCTCGTTGAAATCGACACGCACCAGCACCTTCTTACCGGCGACGTCAAAGTCCTTGACCGTCTGCTTGCGCATGGAGACTCCTTTTGGGAATGGCGCCAAAAATTATCATACCACAAACGGGATGCCGGCCTGCTCCGCGGCAAAGGCCGCGGCGCCCTGTACGCCGACGTCCGCACCGAGCTCCGCCAAGCTGAAACGCACTGCCTTGAAGGCCGCTTCGTAGGCCCCTTCGCCGGCCACCCGGTAAGCCGGTGCCAACAGCAAGTCCCCGATGTTGGTGAGGCCACCACCGAGCACGATCAGCTCCGGATTGAAGATGTTGACCAG
>CAZPSW010000006.1:4065-17529 GCA_964589255.1 uncultured Dehalococcoidales bacterium | reverse complement strand
GAGAGGCCCTCCTGCATCAGGGACCAGCCGGGGCTGGAGGTGGAGGTCATCGTCCGCGCCCCGGCCACGGAGGCGCCGAAGACGAGGTTGATCGAGCCCACCTCTGACTGTGACTGCACGAAGACGCCGCCGTGCTTCGGCATTTCCCGGGCGAACCAGGCGGGTATTTCGTTTTGCGGGGTGATGGGGTAGCCGTAGAACTGGGTGCAATCGGCGTTGACGGCGCCCCAGCCGACGGCATCGTTTCCGGTGATGAGTACTTTTTCCGTCATATTCACCTACTTATTTTCTACCAGGCGGTAGACATCGATGGCCTGGTCCGGACAGAGCCAGGCGCAGATGCCGCAGGCGGTGCAGGCGTCCGGTTTCTCCATTAGCGGCAAGAGGTAACCGCCGGCGGTGAACTTGTCGGTGGACATTACCAGGCAGTCTCTGGGACAGAAATGGACGCAGTAGCCGCAGCCCTTGCAGCGTATTTCGCTAATTGTGATCTCACCCTTACTCATGTTACTCCTGACCCTCCGGAGGGTACTCTTTATTCCCGGTTTCCCGCGCTGGTGTCTAGATGACGCCCTGGTCCTGGAGCTCGGCGATCTTGCCCCAGTCATAACCGCAGACCTCGAGCAGCACTTCCTCGGTGTGCTGGCCGAATTGCGGTGACCCGCGCCGTTTCATCGGCGGCGCCGTCTCCAGCTTGAAGGGGATTTCCGGGAAGCTCATCTTATTATCGAATTCCACGATGTATTTATTGGCCACCACCTGCGGGTCCGTCGGCAGGTCGGTGACGCGGTTGACGAAGGAATAGACCAGTTCCTTCTCCGTCAGTACCTTGGACCACTCGGCGGACGGTTTCGCGGCGAAGGCGCGGTTCAGGATTTCGGTCAATTCCTTGGCGTTCTCCTTCCGGGCCTGCTGCGTGGAAAACTTGGGATCGTTTTGCAGGTGCTTGATGCCGAAGACTTCGCAGAGTTCCGTCTGGTGCCAGTAAATGTCGGTGTAAAGGCCCATCATGATCCACTTGTCGTCGGCGCAGCGGTAGAAGTTGACGAAGGGGTTGTCCACGTTCTCCCGGTCCCAGGGCTCGAATTCATCGCCCAGGTTGGTGGTCGAGGAGACCCCGAAGTACTGCAGCCAGGTCATGGCGCCAAGCAGCGAGGCGGTCACCGGGGTGGTGATGCCGAGCCGCTCCTTGGCCAGCAGCGCGGCGGTGATACCGAAGGCCAGCGAAGTGGCCGCCATGACATCGCTGATGCCGCCCTTAGCGTAGTTTGGGGTATGCCCGAAGTTGTACATGAAGCCGGAACGGGCGCAGCCGACCGGGTCGTTGGCCGGCAGTTCCGCGTCCGGGCCGAGCGGCCCGAAGCCCGAAGCTTGGGCGTAGATCAGTTCCGGGTTATGCGCCAGTACCGTTTCTTTGTCCGCGCCGAAGCGTTTCAGGCTGTCCGGCAGCAGGCCGACGACGAAGACATCGGACTTCTCCACCAGCTTGTGCAGTACCGCCCGTCCCTCCGGTTTGGAGAGGTCCAAGGTGACATCCCGCTTGTTGCGGTTGAAAGACTCATAGAACAGGGTGCTGCCGCCCGGCAGGCGCAGGTCCCGCCCGTGTAGCATGACACCGCCCCGCGAATAGTCTCCCACGGCGGGCTTCTCCAGTTTGATCACGTCCGCGCCGAGGTCACCCAGCATGGCGCTGGACAGCGGCCCCTGTACGAAGACGGAGAGGTCCAGCACCCGGATGCCGGAGAGCACGCCCTGGGTGGCGGAATTCACGGTCATATTCCATTCCTCCCGGTGACCGACTTGACGGCTAACTCCCGCCCCAGCGGCCAAGGTATTTGTCTTTGACCTCAGGGTTGACCCAACCGATGGGCCATTCCCCGGCCATCAGCCGCCGTACGTCCTGGGCAGGGCGCAGGCGCACGATGGCCACCGAATTATCCGAATAATGCCCGGAATGCCCGGTCACGATGACGTTATCCAATTGCAGCAGCGGGTTGGCCATGTCGGCGGGTTCCACCTCGAGGCAGTCCAGCCCCGCCCCGGCCAGTTTGCCCGCCGTCAGCGCGTCCAGTAAGGCCGCCTCGTCCAGCAGCGGGCCGCGGGCGGTGTTGATGACGTAAGCGCTGGGTTTCATCAATCCTATCTGACGCCGCCCTAACAGGTGGCGGTTATCCGTCGTCAGGGCGCAGTGAAGGGAGACGAAATCCGATTCCCGAAGCAGGCCGTCGAGCTCCAGGCGGGTCACCCCCTGCGCTTTTATGATATCGTCAGAGATGTACGGGTCGTAGACCAATACCTCCAGGCCGAAGCCCTTTGCCTTGGGCACCAGGGCCCGGGGTATCTGGCCGAAACCCACCAGCCCCAGCTTCTGACCGCGGATGGGCATGATACCCTTCCAGACGGCTTCCATTTCCGGTCCGTGAATGGAGCGCCACTGGCCCGCGCGCACCGTCTTGTCTTCCTGTAGCACCCTTCTGGCACAGGCCAGGAGCAGCGCCATGGCGTGGTCCGACACCTCTTCCACGGAGGCGCCGGTGATGTTGGAGACGCAGATCCCGGCATCGGAGGCGGCGGTCACGTCAATGTTGTCATAGCCCGTCTTCGGGGTCGCCAGCAGGCGGCACTTTACCAGTCCGAAGATGACTTCCCGGGTATACGGTTCCCCGCCCACCACCAGGGCATCGGCGTCACCGGCGGCGGCGATCACCTCATCCGCGGTGAGGCAGGGCCGGTTGACATACTCAATGCCGGGCAGCCCCTCCCAGACCGTCTCGTCGACGGCAAAGGGCACGTTGCAGGTGGAAACAACTTTGAAGGGCAAACCCGCCACTCCTTCGCCCCGTGCACGGCACGCGGGCAACCACAAGCACCCACCATTAAGGAACATTAGGCATTTCCTTGTCAATAGCGCTTTCTGTTGGCGGCGTTCCCTTTTCGTTGATTATTTCTTTGGCGGGGAAGCCCACAATATTGCGGCGCCCCTGACCGATGTGACATACTGTCAGCCTACCCGGTTCCGGGAATCGCGACATACGGGAGGCGACGATGGGTTTTCATGACTTGAGAGATTTCATCGAGCAGGCCGATGCCGCCGGCGAACTGCAGCGTATCAGCGGCGCGAACTGCGCCAGCGAGATTGGCGCTCTGACGGAACTGGTGGCCGCCAAGCCCGAATGCCGCATGCTGCTTTTTGACCAGATCAAGGGCTGCGCGCCCGGCGCCCGGGTGCTCTCCAATGTTTTACATAACGACGCCCGTCAGTCACTGGCGCTGACTGGTTCCCCGGACTTTCGCGGCCAGGAACTGGTGCGTGAACTACGGGACATACTGGATTCCCCCGGCGGTGGCCTGCCGCCGGAGGAAGTTACCGCGGGCCCGGTGCTGGAGAACGTCATCCGGGGTGATGACGTCAACCTCTACGACCTGCCGGCGGTGCAGTGGCATGAGCGGGACGGCGGCCCCTATTTCACCGGCGGCGTCTGCGTTACCCGTGACCCCGATGGCGGCTGGATCAACCTGGGCGTCTACCGCACCCAGATACAGGACAAGAACACCCTCAGCCTGCACATCGAACCGGGCAAGCACGGCCACCTGATCACGCGGCGATACTGGGCCCTGGGCCAGAACTGTCCCATCGCGATATCGCTGGGACACATTCCGGGGCTCTTCGTGGCGGCCAGCGGTATCGCCCCCTGGGGCCAGTCTGAATATGACATCGCGGGGCGTCTCAATGACGCACCGATTCAAACCCTGCCCGGCGTCACCACCGGGCTGCCGGTGCCCGCCTACTCCGAGGTCGTGCTCGAGGGCGAGGTACCGCCCTGGGACGTGGAGAATGCCATCGAGGGCCCCTGGGGCGAGGCCGTCGGTTATTATGCCTCACAACCGGAGTTGAAACCAGTGATCAAAGTGAAATCCGTGATGCACCGGACCGACCCCATCATTCAGGGCGCGCCGCCGATGAAACCCCTGAAGGGGATGAAGCATTTCGCCGTCAGCTTCCGCCTGGCCAGCCTCTGGCGGGACCTGGAGCGCTGCTCCATCCCGGAGATCAAGGGCGTCTGGGAATACGCTTACGGCATCATCGTGGTGGTCATCGACCAGCGCTATTCGGGACATGCCAAGCAGGCCGCGCTGATCGCCGCCGGGTCCCGTTCCAGCGGTTCCAGCCGCTTCATCATCATCGTCGACGCGGACATTGATCCCTGTGACTGGGGACAGGTCGCCTGGGCGCTATCTTCCCGCTGTGATCCGGCGCGGGACATTGATATCATCCAGGAGGGCTGGTCCGGCGCCAACGATCCCATCGTCACCGGCAAGCAGCTGGCGAGCATTGATTACACCACCGGCAAGGTGCTGATCAACGCCTGTACCCCGCGCTGGCGGGAGGACGCCTTCCCGCCGGTGGTTGAGGTCAGCCTGGAGCTCAAGGCCGAGGTCCTGAAAAACTGGTCCCACGTGCTCGGTTAGCGGCGCGGCCCGGTTGATGCATTCCGTACCGGAATTCGAAAAGCTCTTTCAGCCGTTACGGCTGGGTGGCCTGGAACTGCGCAACCGCATCGTGATGCCGGCCATGTTCAGCTCGCTGGGGGATGATTCCGCGCAGGTCACGCCGCGTCTGGCCGCTTTCCTTGAGGCACGCGCCGCCGGTGGTGCCGGTCTGATCGTAGTGGAAACCAGCTGCATTCACCGCGCCGGTCGGGTCTTCGCGAAGCACCTCGACGTGAGTGAGGACAAATTCATCCTCGGCCTCAGCCTGCTGCCGACGGCGATTCAAAAGCACGGCGCGGTGGCGGCCTTACAGATCAGCCACGCCGGGCGCAACGCCAATCCGAAGTTGACCGGGACGGCGCCGCTGGCGCCTTCGGTGATCGCCACGCCGGGCCTCTACAACGCGGGCGGTGGCACCGCGCCGCTGTCGCTGACAGTGGCCGGTATTACGGAAATCGTGGCGCAGTACGCCGCCGCCGCGGACCGCGCCCGGCGGGCCGGTTTCCCGATGGTGGAAATCTACGGGCCACCCAACGGCCTGGTGGGCCAGTTCCTCTCCGGTGCCGCCAACCGGCGTGAAGATGAATACGGCGGGGACGTGCCCGGACGAGCCCGGCTCCTGGTGGAGGTGATCCGCGCCATCAAGCAGGCGGTGGGTGGGGACTTCCCGGTCTCGGTGCGGCTGTTGGGTATGGACGACCCGGCGCTGGCGGGGGGCATTACGCTGGCGCAGGCGCAGCAGACGGCCCGCCTGGCCCAGGACGCCGGTGCCGACCTGATCCATCTGTACGCCACCAGCGGCGGTTATCCGACGCCACTGGCGGAACAGCCCATCCAGACCCCTAGGCTGCTGCCGCTGGCGGCGGCTCTAAAGCAGGCGGTGACGATTCCGGTGGTGGCGGCGGGCGCCATCGATCCCGCGTCCGCGGAGGAAGTCCTCAAGGCGGGCCAGGCGGACCTGATCGCGATGGGCAAGGCGCTGATCGCGGACCCGGAACTGCCGCTCAAGGTGGCCCGCGGCGGCATTGACGCCGTCAGGCCCTGCATCAGTTGTCTGCACTGTCTGGAAACGACGGCCTATCGAGCCAGCCCGCTGGAATGCTCTGTCAACCCCGAGGCGGGCTTCGAGACGGCGCGCCGCATTGAACCTGCCGCAGCGCCAAAGAGCGTCCTGGTGGCCGGCGGTGGCGCCGCCGGTATGGAGGCGGCCCGGGTGGCCGCGCTGCGGGGGCACCGGGTGACGCTCTACGAGCGGGATGCGGAGCTTGGGGGGCGCCTCCTCGAGGCCGTAATACCGCCGCATAAAGAGAACATCCGGTCGTTGCTGCGCTATCTCAAAGGTCAGCTGGGGCAACTTGACATAAAAGTGGAATTGGGCCAGCCGTTGATGGCGGCTCAGGTAAGCGCCTCGACCCCGGACGCGGTGATAATGGCTACCGGGGCGGTGCCGATGATACCGGTACAAATGCCCGGCGCGGGCGGTGACAACGTGATCACGGCGCTGGCATGCCTCGGTGGTGTGGAAACGGAGGGCGCGGTGGTGCTGGTGGGCGGTGGCCTGATCGGTGGCGAGACGGCGCTGTACCTGGCGGCGCGGGGTAAAAGCGTCACCGTGCTGGCGGTGCGGGACGAGATCGGTCACGACATCGGCCCGGCCCTACGGCCAACCGTGGTGGCCAGGATCAAGGCCGCCGGCATCAGGGTTGAGACCGGCGTCGAGGTGGTGGAAATCACCTCTACCGGGGTACGGGCACGGCGGGCCGGCGCCGACGAATTCTTTCCCGCGCAGACGGTAGTACTGGCGGTCGGCATGAAGTCCCAGGCCGAATTAGCCGAAAGCCTGCGTCACCGGGGGGTACGGCTTTTACTGGCCGGGGACTGCGTCAGCCCGCGGCGCATCCGGGAAGCGGTGCACGAGGGCTACCTGGCCGCCGCTGAAATCTAGAGCGCAAATGAATCAAATACCCTGGAGGCAATCATGGAACTGGGACTAACAGGCAAGACGGTGATCGTCACCGGCGGCAGTTCAAACATCGGGCGCGGCATTGTGCTCGCCTTCGCCGCGGAGGGCTGTAACGTGGTGGTGGCGGACTGGGACGAGGTCGGCGGGCAGGAAACCCTGAAGTTGGCCCGCGCGGGCGGCGGTAAAGTGATATTTGTGCAGACCGATGTCACCGATGCCGCGCAGTGCCAGGCTATGGCGGCGGCAACGCGGCGTGAATTCGGGCCGCCGCTGGTACTGGTGAACAATGCCGGTGGTAACGGTGGCGCCAAGATGTTCTTCGCGGACCGGCCCCGGGAATTTGACCACAAGGAAATGGACATCTGCTACTGGGGTACTTCCAACTGCACCGCGGCGGTATTGGAGGACATGATCGCGCAGGGCGCGGGCCGCATCGTCAATATGAGTTCCGTGCTGGCGCTGATCGGCGCCGCCAAGTCTGTCAATTACTCCGCCGCCAAGGCGGCCATCATGGGCTTCACTAAGGGTCTGGCGCACGAGATTGGTAGCCACGGCATCACCATCAACGCCGTCTGTCCCGGGGCGATCTTCCCCGCCAGCCTGGCCGACGCCGGTGAAAAGAGCGCCTTCCGGGACCCGAATTTCATCCCCTGGCAGAGTGATGCCGTGCAGAATGCGGCGATCCAACGCTGCGCGCTGGGACGCATCGGACGGGCCGAGGACGTGGCCCATGCGGTGGTCTTCCTGGCCTCGGACGCGGCCAGCTACATCACCGGCCACACCATCACCGTCGACGGCGGCTGGACGATGATCTAACGCTGCCTGCTCAGGGGTCCAGCCGGAAGGTGACGCAGGCGCTGTTATCTTCGCCTACCAGGGGCTCGATGACACCGGATGCACCGAGGCGGATGTTTTCCGGCGCCGCCGTGTCCGCGCCGCTGATGCGGGCGGGCAGGCGCAGTCCCGGCGCCAGTTCCACGATGCCGCTGCAACTTGGGTTGGCGTGGTCATGGCCCGCCTCCGTCATCACCCGGTTGCCGACGGTGATCACGCTGAAGGCCACCAGTTTGCCGCGCCCGTCCACCGCGATCAGTTCCAGGTTGTCCCCGTGGCAGTGACCGCAAACGGGGCGCGGCGGCAGCGCGGTGGCGCCGCAGTCCCGGCAGCGCGCGCCCAGCAGCTTCCCTGCCCGCAGGGCATCGAGGTATACTCCGGTGGTGATGTCTGCTGCCGTCATATACTCTGCCTCCGCTGCAGAATGTGCACCACCGCGGTGGTGCCGTGGGCGCCGACGTTATGCGCCAGCCCGATCTCTGGCGGGTTGCCCGGTACCTGTCGTGCCCCCGCCCGGCCATGCATCTGTTCCCAGAGTTCCACCACCTGCGCCGCGCCGGTGGCACCCAGCGGATGGCCCTTGGCCTTGAGCCCGCCGCCGGTGTTGACCGGTAACGATCCCTCCCTGGCGGTGACGCCGTTCCTTACTGCCGCCGACGCCGCACCCGGCGCGAAGAAGCCCAGGTCCTCAACGGCGATGATCTCGGCGATGGTGAAACAGTCATGCACCTCCGCGATGCCGACATCCGCGGCCTTGACGTGGGCCATGGTATATGCCTGGCGCGCCGCCTCCCGGGTGGCCGCGATCGATGATAAATCGGTACGGTCATGCAGCGGATAGTCGCTGGCCTGTCCGGTGCCGGTGATGTAAAGCGGCTGGTCCGTGACCTCTGCGGCCACCTCCGACGCCGCCAGCAGCACGCAGGCGGCACCGTCACAGACGGTGGAGCAGTCAAAGAGGCGCAGCGGCCAGGCGATGACCGGGTTCTGGGAATTATCATTCAGGAAATCGAAGTTGTTTTCCCAGGCCGGTGCTGGTTTTCCCGCGGCCATCATTTTTTCCCGGCGGCGCTGCATGAGGTCCTCGATCGAGGTGTTGAAGTGGGCATTGGGGTTCAGGGCGGCGTTGGCGTGGTTCTTGATCGCCACCCGTATCAGGTCAGTGGTAGTGGTGCCCCAGCGCCCCATGTGCGCGGTGGCCATGGCCCCGTAGACGCCGGGAAAGGTGAAACCGGCGCTGTATTCGGTGATGCCGTCAAGGGCGTAGGCCAGGACCTCGGTGACATCCGCGGTGGGCAGGTTGGTCATCTTCTCCAGGCCGCCGGCCAGCACCACGTCATAAGCGCCGGAGGCGATGGCGAGCACCGCCTCGCGCAGCGCCACGCCGCTGCTGGCGCAGGCATCCTCGATCCTGACCGCCGGCCCCGGCACCAGGCCGATCCAGTCCGCCAGGATCGGCGCCAGGTGCATCTGGTGTTCGAACATCTCGTTGCTCACGTTGCCCACGTATAGCCCCTCGATATCTTTGCCGCTGAATCCGGGGTTGCCGGTGCTCGCCAGCATTTCCCGGTAGGCGGTGGCGAAGAGGTCCCGCGAGGTCACGCCCGCGGGGGCCGGGCCGAATTTGGACATTCCGGCACCGACCACGGCCACGCCGCGCGCCAGTTTTCGATCACTCATGGAGTGCCCCCGTGATTTAATTTTGCGCTGTGGCTGCGTCCGGTGCCCGGGCCACCTCGGCGAGCGAGGTGTTGTAACAGAACGCCCCGCCCGGCGAGATGCGGTCCCGCGTCAGCACGTTGGGGTTGCCGCCCCGGTCAATGCCGGACTTATCGGGGCGGAACCAGGCCCCCTGGGGGATCTCGATCACGCCCGGCATGATGCGGCCGGTGACGCGGGCCGGGAGGCGCATCTCCCCCCGGTCATTGAAGACGCGCACCAGGTCACCGTGGCTGATGCCGCGTGCCCGCGCGTCCCCAGTATTTATCTGGACCGCCTGGGGGTAAAGCTCGGTCAGCCAGGGCACGTCCTCGAACTGGCTGTGCGCCCGCCGCAGGGTATGCGTCGTCACCAGTTGCAGCGGGTATTTCGCGTGGAGAGGGTCGTCACGGTTTTCCCAGGCCGGGATGTAGGTGGGTAACGGCGGTAGTTCCGGGTCCCCCAGCCGGGCCAGCCGCTCCGAGTAAATTTCGATCTTCCCGGACGGGGTGGCGAAGGGGTGCCCCTCCGGGTCCCGGATCTGGGCCTCGAAGCAGACGAATGTCTGCAGCGGCTCGGGATAGACGATGGCCTCCCGCTTGAAGGTATCATGGTCTGGGATGTCCGGGCAGTCCGTGACCGCCTTTTCCAGCCACTGCTGTTCTGATTTGTCGCTGAGGTCGCTGATGCCCAGCCGGGCGGCCAACGCGGTCACGATCTCCAGGTGGGAACGTGACTCACCGATGGGCGCGACGGCCTGGTTCATGTAGCCGTAGAAGAGGCCCAGGCCGCCGGTGCAGAGGTCATTTCGTTCCATGTAGGTGTTGCTCGGCAGTACGATGTCCGCGTACTGCGCCGTCGGCGTCATACATTGTTCGTGGGTGACGATGAACTCGATCCGTTCCAGGGCGCGCAGTATCTTGTTGGTGTTGGCGTACTGGTTGACGTAGTTGCTGTTGGTGACGTAGAGCAGTTTGTAGTCCGCCGGATGGCCGCCCGGGCGCCCCTCGAGGATGGCTTCGGCGAGGCCCGTGAAGTGCACCCGGGCGGAGCTGGCGCCGCGGCTGTTCCAGTCACCCAGCACGCGGGGCGGCAGCGTCCCGTCGACGGGGTTGGCGCCGCCCGCCATGCGCGCCCCGGCCACCGCGCCCAGGCTGATACCGGGCGTGCGGGCGGAACTGTAAGAGGCCGGGGTATGCCCCCCGCGCACGCCGATATTGCCGGTCATCGCGGCCAGCGCCACCACGGCGCGGTGGAACTGCTCGCCGTAGGCGGCGCGCCCCACGCCGATACCGTCGAACAATGCCGCCGGCTTGGCGGCGGCATAAACGCGTGCCAGCGCGGTAATGGTGGAGGCCGGTACCCCGGTGATGGCCTCGGCCCAGGCCGGGGTCTTGGGGCAGCCATCCGCGGTGCCCAAAACGTAGTCCCGGAATTTCTCAAAGCCGCTGGTATGGCGGGCCAGAAATGCCCCGTCCTCCAACCCTTCCGCCAGTATCACCTGCGCCATCGCCAGCAGCATCGCGGTGTCGGTGCCCGGTATCACCGGTATCCATTGATCGGCGTAGGTGGCCGCCGAGTTGCTGAAGCGGGGGTCAATGCAGATGATGCGCGCCCCCGCCTCCCGCGCCCGCGCCAGTTGCAGCGGGGTATTGTCGTAGAAACGGGTGTCGCTGGGGTTCCAGCCCCAGCAGATGATGAGGCGGCTGGCCATCAGGTTATCCCGCGTGCCGTGGGTGGCCAGAGCCCCGTAGGAGGCCATCGAGGCGAAAAAGGCCGCCTCGCAGGAATGCAGGCCCCAGGTATCCGAATAACCGCCGAACCGCGTCAGCAGGCGCCGCACCAGGTCCGCATTGTGCAGCCAGCTGATATCGCCGCCGGAACCGACGAAGGTGATCGCGGCGGGCCCGTATGCTGCCTTGACCCGTTTCAGTTCCGCGGCCACCGTGTCCAGCGCTTCGTCCCAGGAGATGCGCTGGAATTTACCCTCGCCCCGTTTCCCGAGGCGCTTCAGGGGGTACTCCAGCCGGTCCGCGGCGTAGACGCGCTGCCGGTAGGCGCGTCCCCGGGCACAGGCGCGGGATGTCAATTCGTGCCCTTCCCCGGCCTCAATGGCGACGATCTCACCGTTTCTGACGTGGACCTTGAGCGGACAGACGCCGCCGCAATGACTGCGGCAGGTGGTGTTGATGACCGTGTCCGGCCCGTTCCCGGCGCTATTTGCTGCCATATTGTCCGCGTACCGCCTGTAAGAGATAAATCAATCATAAGTTGGGGTGGCTTGACTGTCAAACCGGGGCGCCTGTGGTACAATGCCCCAAATGGCGCTGGAGGTGAGCGGTGGCGGCTCGCGAGAGGCAGGATTGCGGCATGGCGCAGACACCTTACCGGGTGGAGATCACCCTGGTGGAGCAGCCGACGATGGGCTGTTCCCAGGGCTACCGGAAAGGGGACAGCTGGATCGTGGACCGGCCGTTGGTACCGGCGGACATGTGCCAGTCCGTCTGGGACACCGTCAGACCCGCCGTAATGGCGCTGGCCTACGGCAACCGGGCACCGCTGCCGGGCGAAAAGGGGGACGTGCTCTACCGTACCTGCGCGGATTTCAAGCGCCGCCTCAAGTTCCGCGTCAGGCGGCTCGGGGAGAGTGGTGCCGCGGCGGATGCGCCCACCGCGGCGGTGAAACCGGGCAAGCGCTTTGTGCTGCCTTACGCGGTGCGTATCACCTGTCTGCACGTGCCCCGGAAGCCCTGCCCGCTGGGCTATAAGTACATGGATTCCTGGGTGCTGGAGCGCGGGGTGACCCCCGAGAACATGTGCACCTGGGCCTGGGATAACCTGAACTGGTGCCTGCACCCTTTCAGCATCGGTGCCGTATACCCGGGCCGGGAGACGGACCTGCGTGACATTTTCCTGCGTAACTGCCCCTCACCGGAGCACGAAATACTCTTCGAGGTGAAGCGGTTGCACCCGGCGCAGCGGGAATGGCAGACGCCGTCCCTGGGGAACCCGCTGACCGGGGACGCATAGTCTTTTCAGGCAGGGTCAGGCGGTGGTTTCGGCCTGGAGCAGCGCCAGTAAGGGTGAAATGTCCGGTGCCTGTTCGATCTGGTTGACATAATCTATGATGCGGCGCGCCGTATCCGGGCTCACCACGCCTCTCGCCACATGCTGGAACTTGGCCTCGATCTCCGCCGCGCTGAAGGGGATTTCCGGCTCCCCGCGGGCCAGGTCCAGCCGGTGCTGGAATTCGCGCCCGTCACGGGTCAGCAGCGTCACCACCGCGGCCCGTTTGCCGGGGAACTCTTTGTCCAGTTCCGGGTCGTGCGCCACCTTAACGCGGGACATCAAATCCCGGACTTTCGGCTCCGCCAGGTAGGCCTCGCTGAAGCGGTCCTGGAAGGCGTCCCCATAGAGCAGCGCCACCGCGATGGCGAAGCCGTTGCTGAAACCGGCCTCCTCGGCGCTTTTGGGTTCCTCGTTGGCCAACTCTATGGCAACGCGGTAGGTGTTGACGCGAATCTCCGCGATATCACCCGGCGCCAGCCCCTGCTCCTTCACGATCTGCACGGTGGCGTCGACCGGGGCGTGCAGGTGGCGGCAGCCGTAATGCATCACGAGGTAGGTCTGGGGCAGCATGAAGTCAACCCCCAGGTCCCGTGTGATGCCGTCCAGTTGGTAGTCGTCGGCGTAGGCGCCCACGAAATCTTCTTCGAGGATATTCTCTTTGCCCGGCGCGCCCGCCGCGGCGAACCGTGCCGCCAGCACCCCGGCCTCGGCGGCGCGGGCCTGTTGTATCTGGACGTAGCTGCGGGGGGCGTTGAAGGCGGACACCAGGCCCGAACCGAGCAGGCAGGCGATGGAGATGGCGTTGGCGGTGGCTGCGGCGTCCAGCCGCAGCAGTCTGGCGGCGGCGGCGCCGCCGCCGATGGGGCCGATCACCGAGGTGGGGTGAAAGCCCCGCAGCACGCACGATGGATTTATGGCGCGGCCAATGCGTATCATCACTTCGTAGCCCAGGGTGGTGGCCAGTAACAGGTCAGCTCCTGACGGCGGGTGCCGCGCCGATTCCGTTTCCAGGGTGGCCAGTGCCGTCGGGAGCACCGTCACCGCCGGGTGCAGCCCGGAAAAACGGGAACCGTCCGCCAGACCGTTACACATCGCGCTGTTAAGGAAGGCGGCGGCGGCGGCGGGCAGCTTCACACCTTCGCCCATGACGCTGGCCTCGGGTGTGCCACCGGCACCGTACATGGCGGGCCACATGGGACGGTGATAGCCGCGCGCGTAGCCGGAAAAGACGACCCCGATGAAATCCAGGACACGTTCACGGGCGCGCTCCGTGACCGCACGCGGCAGGTCTTCATAGGCGGCGCCCGCGACGTAGGCCGCCAGTTCCCCGATAATGCTCATGCCTTCAATTCGTTCTGTTCGGTATTTTGTGGTTTTGGTTAAGTTTGTATTGTTTCAGGTTTAGTTGT
>CAZPSW010000006.1:0-4055 GCA_964589255.1 uncultured Dehalococcoidales bacterium | reverse complement strand
TCCAGCACGTTGGCTTCATTCAGGCTGCCGCGCATCTTGAGCTGGCCGCGCTTCGCCCCGCCGTAAGCGCTGAGCTTGCCGTCGAGCACCTGTAGCAGGGCCTCGGCGCTGCCTTCGTAATAGGCCTCGCAACTGGGGTAGGAGCCGTCACGCAGGGCCACCGTCTGGCGCGTGAAGACCAGGTGGTAGCATTCCTCGGGCGTCTTGAAGGTGATGATGCGGCCCCATTCCCGGCCAATCCACTTATCGGTGGTGGCCCGCTTCGCGGCGTCCCGGTTGACGATGGCCGCCAGGCTTTCCAGCCGTTCTCTGAGCTGGGACATTTCAGGCCTCCCGCTGTGACTTGATCCAGTTTTCCAGGGCTTCCATGCCGGCCTTGCGGATGGTGGTGGGGTTGAAGGCGCCGAAGCGCTGTTTCACCGCTTCGCGGAAGCTGTCCCCCACGTCATAGGGCAGCACCAAATGCAGGCGCATCTTTTGATTGTCCACGTAGAACCGGGTCAGCATCGGGAAGTGCTTCACGATGGACGGCACGCTGTCCAGCAGGTCCTGCTCTTCAATGCGGGATTTGCCCAACCATTCACTCATCTGACGCTCCTTGCATTTCCGCTTCGGTCAGCTTCACGATGCCGGAACTGAAACGGGGCCAGTCCGGCACGATGCGGATGCCCGGCCCTTCCTTCCACGCCCCGACGTAGATTTTGCCGCCGTTCTCAATGAATGAATCGAGCAGCACGCCGGCCAGTTTGCCCGCCTCCAGCCCGGCGCCCGCCGCCATCTCACGGAGGGTATCCGCGGTGGCCGCGCTGGCCTTTAATTCGATCCGGGATGTCATTTTCCCACCTCCATGTTTCCGGGTTCCATGTTCACCGGATAAGGGTTGTTCCAGTATTCCTCGTAGATCATGCCTTCCAGCGGTAGCCGCTGGAATTCCTGCCGTTTTCCGGCCTCGCCCAGCCCGAGGATGCCCATCGGCCACCAGCTGATGTCCGGGATGCCGAAGTATTCCGTCAGCAGTTCCCGCGTGCGGGGGTCACCGACGGCGGTGACATCATAATTGGCGCCGAGGCCCAGCGCGGTGGCCGCCAGCAGCATGTTCTGGATGCAGCAGCCGGTGGAGAGGTGGAACATCGGCATCGGGGTGGCGCCGTAGCTGGGATATGGCTGGTCACGCCAGGCCATGAAGGTGCTGAGCACCAGCACCAGGGTGTCCACCTCGGTGTACCAGGACCCGAAACCGGTCTCGTAATTCTGTTCCATGCGTGCCATTTGCTCGTCCGCGGGCAGGTGGCTGACGCGGCTGTGCTGCACCTCCGGCCAGGCGAAATACCAGGGCGTGGCCTGCTTCTCCGCGGCCAGGGAGCGCAGGAAGCACTTCGTCTCTGCGTCCTTGATGACGATGAAACGCCAGTTCTTGAAATTCTCCGGCACCGGCCCCCAGATGGCGGTGTCAAGGATCTTTTCCAGCATCCAGGGGGCCACCGGCCGGTCCCCGAAGCTCTGTACCAGGTTCAGGTTGCGCAGCGTCTCCTCGATCTCGGTGTCGGTGGACTCTTCCGCCTGGTAGTCCGAATCACAGAGCCCGGCGCGGATGTAGGGCGCGCCCCAGTATTCCGCGAAGGTGACGCCCTCCAGCGAGGGCCGCGCCGGCCCGAAGAAGCGCGGCGCCTTGGCGGTACCGAAGGAGAAACAGCCGGTGGGGTCCCAGGAATAGGGGATGCCCAGGTGGTCCACCGCCACCTCGCGGCGCCGCCCGTCCAGCATCGGCATGCCGTTATAGGCCGCCCCGATGCCGTACTTGTGGCCCACCAGCCACATGTTCTGGGTGGCGAAACCAAGGAATTGCGCGATTAGCGGCAAGTCATCGGTAAAGGCGGTCACGGTGTCCATCCAGGCGCCCTTGGAGAGGCAGGGCACGAAACAGATATCGGCGGTGCGGGGGTAGGTCCAGAGCTCCCCGGTGGCGGTGTATTCCGCCACCCGCAGCCGCGTTTCCGGTTCGAGGTACCAGAGGTGGCCCGGCCCGAAGACCTCGAAGGAAGCGCCGAAGAGCGTCATCGCCACTTCCTGCGCCGAATCCGCCAGCAGGTTCCGCGTCTCCTCGTCACGCACCACCAGCATCTTCCAGAGGGGGGCGTTGCCCGGTGCGCGCAGGCCGTAAGCCGCCGACGTCAGGATGCGTTGCACCACCTCGTCCGGTATCTTCACGCCGGGTTCGAAGTCCCGGATGGAGCGCCGGCCGTAGATTGCCTCGAATGTTTCCAAATCATGCCCCCAGATATCGGTTGTGTCGCCCGCGCTACGGGCGTGGTGGCTCTTTCGTCAGGCAGCGCGCGATGGTCAGGCGCTGAATCTCGTCGGTGCCTTCGTAAATGCTGGTGACGCGGGCGTCCCGGTAGTAGCGTTCCAGCGGGTAGTCCGTGGTGTAGCCGTAGCCGCCCAGTATTTGAATCGCCTGGCTGGTGACGCTGTTGGCGGTGTCCGAGGCCGTCAGCTTGGCCATTGAGGCCAGTTTCACCACCTCCGCGCCGCCGGCCTCCAGGGTGGCGGCCTGGTGGGTCAGCAGGCGGGCGGCCTCAATGCGGGTGGCCATGTCCGCCAGCAGCCACTGTATGGCCTGGAACTTGACGATCGGCTGGCCGAACTGCACGCGTTCCGCGGCGTAGGCCAGTGCCGCGTCAAAGGCGCCTTGGGCGATGCCGATGGCCTGCGCTGCGATGCTGATGCGCCCCGAATCCAGTGACTTCATGGCGATGTTGAAACCCTGCCCTTCCTCGCCGAGGCGGTTCTCAAAGGGTACGAAGCAGTCTTCGAAGACCAGTTCCGCGGTGGAGGTGGCGCGGATGCCCATCTTGTGTTGCAGCTTGCCCACGCTGAAACCGGGGCTGTCGGTGGCCACCAGGAAGGCGGTGATGCCGCGGTGCCCGAGTGACGCGTCCATGGTGGCGAAAACGAGCGCCGTGTCCGCTTCAGCGCCGTTGGTGATGAAGATCTTGCTGCCCGTCAGGCGGTAGCCGTCCGCAGTGCGCACGGCGCGGGTCTCCAGGGCGGCGGCATCACTGCCCGCATTGGCCTCGGTGAGGGCGAAGCAGGCCAGTTTCTCACCCCGCGCCAGCGGCGCCACCCAGCGCTGCCGCTGCGTGGTGTCCCCGTAGAGGTACATAACCTTGCCCGCCAGCCCGGAGCTGACGGCATAGATCACGCCCACCGAGGCGGAGACGCGTGAAAGCTCCTCGATCACGAGCACAAAATCCATCGGCCCGCCGCCGCCGCCGTCACAGTCCTCGGGGAAGGGGATGCCCATCAGGCCCAGCTCTCCCAGCCGGGCCACGATCTCCGCCGGGTAGCGGCAGGCCTCGTCGATCTCCGCCGCCAGCGGCGCGATCTCCTTCAGCGCCAGGTCACGCGCCAGGCGCTGCACCATCTTCTGTTCTTCGGAAAGTGAAAAGTCCATATCGATCCAGAGTCACTATAAGGCATACCGGGTGTAAGTTCAAGCCAATCAGGACGCCCTCAACCGCTCACAGATTAGCGCCATGTGCGGCGTTGATAAGTGACGATTATCACTGTAGGCGTGCTCCCGGCGCCATATACTCTGGTTGCCGGGTTGTCACCCGGTAAGGCTGAAGATGAGCGTCGCCGTTACCCCATTGGGTCCCTACCGGGTACTTGATCTGACGAACCAGTTCGGTTTCTTCTGTGGCCGCATACTGGCCGCGCTGGGTGCCGATGTGATCAAGATCGAGCCGCCGGGCGGGGACGCGGCGCGCCATAACGGCCCCTACGTCGCCGGTAGCGAGGACCCGGAACGTAGCCTGACCTGGTTCGCCTACAACCTGGACAAGCGCGCGGTGACGCTGGACCTGGAAAACCCGGAGGGCCGGGAAATCTTCGAGCGGCTGGTAACGACCGCGGATTTCGTGCTGGAAACTTTCGCGGTGGGCCACTTCGATCGTCTGGGTCTGGGCTACGACGCCCTGGCGCGCCTCAATCCGGGGTTGATCATGGCCGCCATCACCCCCTTCGGACAGACCGGCCCCCGCAAAGACTACCAG
>CAZPSW010000005.1:8470-18696 GCA_964589255.1 uncultured Dehalococcoidales bacterium | reverse complement strand
GCAAGGGCGCCGCCGCGATACTCATCGCGCAGCGATATTTTGAACTCAGCGAACCGATGGTACTGCTGACCGGTTTCTTTGCCATCCTGGGTCACAACTTCCCGTTCTGGCTGCGCTTCCGCGGGGGTGCCGGAGTGGCCTGTTTCATGGGTGTCATCATGGTGCTTTCGCCACTGGCGATGGCGGCTACTTTCGGCGCGTTGGGGTTGGCTTTACTGCTGACGCGCCAGCTCTTCACCACCATCGCGCTGGCGTCACCGTTCCTGCTGGTTTTCGTCTACGTCATGGAGCGTGACCCGGTCACCAATGCGCCGTCTATGATGTTTTACTTCTCCCTGGGGGTGGCGCTCTTCATATTGCTGCGCAACCGGCGGCGAGTGCATGAAATCCGTACCTTCACCAGGCGCGCTTATTATGATGTCAGGTCACTACTGGGCCGGGGCAACAATTAGGCCACTAGTTGTTTCAGGGTGCCCCATCTCCTAACCCCTTCCCCTGATTGGGGGAAGGGGAAAATTGTTTTTGTAAGGGGCTTCGCCCCTTTAACCCCTTTGGGCTGCGGAAAGGGAACGATTATTTGCCTCGTCAGTGACTTGAGCGTGGCCGCTTTAATCCCAAGTATGGGGTAAACGAGGCAACATTCCTTACAAAGATTAAGGGCGTGAATGGCCGGGCTAGTGGCGCCGGAGCTTGAGGAATATCACCGTCAGGGCAATACCAACCGCCAGCGCCAGGCCACCCTCGAACTGCTGCGCGCCCTTCAAAGCGTCGGTAAAATCCTCAAAATTACCCACATCCCAGATGCCGTGAAAGACAATCAGACAATCGCCAGCCAACCCACCACGTTCAAGACCCTGGACATTTCACCATCCCGGAGTTGAATTAACCCGCTAACACTTGGTATGCCCGCAGGCGGGGCAGATGAAACAACCCTCCTGGTAGACCAGTAAAGTGGCGCAGTCCGGACACTGCCCAGCCAGGTTCTTGGCCAGGCCGTAATCCTCGACCCTGGGCTTGCCGTCATAACCGGTGGTGTGCTTCTCCAGCACGCTGGCGATGGCGTCGGCGCAGGAGAGGATCGATTTACCCTCTTCCCAGGCGATCGAGGGACAGCGGATGCCACGCATCTGCCGTACGATGTCCGCCACATCGATGCCCGCCCGTAACGATAGTGAGAGCAAACGGCTCATCGATTCCAGGTGGGACAGGGCGCAGCCACCGGTCTTGCCCAGCGTCGCGAAGACCTCGCAAATACCCTCTTCGTCCGAGTTCACGGTGACGTAGATCCAGCCGCAGCCGGTCTTGACGCGTTCCGTGATGCCGGTGGTGACTTTGGCGCGCGCCCGCGGTGGACGGTATGACGTTTCCGCCGCCACCTCCGCCTTCGCCTCGGGGGCCGCCTGTTTACCGGTGGTCAGCACCTGCCCGGTGCGGCAGGCGTCCCGGTAGATGGTGACACCCTTGAGGCCGGCCTGGTGGGACATGCGGTAGACATCCGCCACGTCATCGCGGGTGGCGCTGGTCGGGAAATTGACCGTTTTGGAGACGGCGTTGTCGGTGTGGTGCTGGAAGGCCGCCTGCATGCGGACGTGCATTTCCGGTGTGATGTGGTGCGCCGTGACGAAGACGCGTCGCGTCGCCTCCGGCACTTCCGGCATGTCATCAAGGTGCTCGCCGTCGGCGAGGCGCTGCATTAACTCGTCCGAATGGTAGCCGCCGCGGCGCGCCACCGCCTCGAAGTGCGGGTTGACCTCAACGAGCTGTGCGCCGTCAAGGATATTCCGCGTGAAAGAAAGCGCGAAGAGCGGCTCGATGCCGGAGGAACAACCGGCGATCAGGCTCAGCGTACCCGTCGGCGCGATGGTGGTGCGCGCCGCGTTGCGCAGCCGCTGGCCGCCCGGCACGTCATAGACACTGCCCTCGAAGGCGGGAAAGACACCGCGCGTTTCGGCCAGGGCCGCCGAGGCCAGGCGGGCCTCGTCGTTGACGAAACCCATCACCGATTCGGCGACGGCGATACCCTCTTCGGTATTATAGGCCACGCCGAGTTGCAGCAGCATGTCCGCGAAGCCCATCACGCCGAGGCCGACCTTGCGCGTGCTGCGGCTCATCTCCGCGATCTGCGGCAGCGGGAAGCGGTTGACCTCGATGACATCGTCGAGGAAGCGCACCGCGGTATGCACCACGCGGCGCAGTTCGTCCCAGTCCACCCTGGTTTCGCCTTCGTCCTGGTGCAGCAGCAGCGCCAGGTTGACGGAACCCAGGTTGCAGGACTCGTAGGGCAGCAGCGGCTGCTCCCCGCAGGGGTTGGTGCTCTCGATCTCCCCCAGGTGCGGCGTCGGGTTGCCGCGGTTGATCTCGTCAATGAAGACGACGCCGGGGTCCCCGGTGGCCCAGGCATTGTCCACGATCATCTGGAAGACCTCGGCAGCATCCAGGCTGCCGTCTGAGTCACCGGTGCGCGGGTTGATCAGGTCGTATTCCCCGCCGCTCTTGAGGGCGGCCATGAAGCGGTCCGTGACGGCCACCGAGAGGTTGAAATTCGTCAGCGTGGAGAGGTTGTTCTTGGCCTCGATGAATTCGATGATGTCGGGGTGATCGACGCGCAGGATGGCCATGTTGGCGCCGCGGCGCATGCCGCCCTGCTTGATGACGTCGGTGGCCGAATCAAAGACCTTCATGAAAGAGACCGGCCCCGAAGCGACGCCGCCGGTGGAGCCGACGCGGTCAGTGGCCGGGCGCAGGCGTGAGAATGAAAAACCAGTGCCGCCGCCGCTCTGATGGATCAGGGCGGTGTACTTCACGGCGTCGAAGATTGAGGACATCGAGTCCTCC
Source organism: uncultured Dehalococcoidales bacterium (assembly GCA_964589255.1). Classification (GTDB taxonomy): domain Bacteria; phylum Chloroflexota; class Dehalococcoidia; order Dehalococcoidales; family SURF-40; genus CAZPSW01. Next base: position 15,861 of record CAZPSW010000005.1, on the reverse strand, counting down.
ACCGGCAGCACGAAGCAGGCCGAAAGCTGCCCTAACTCCCGCCCCGCATTCATCAGCGTCGGGGAATTGGGCAGGAACTTGAAGCTGGTCATGAGGTCATAGAACTCCGTCTCCCAGGCGGCCACATCGGCCTGCGCCTCGAAGGCCGTCTCGGCGCCGGCGATGGCCCCCGCCACGCGGTGAAACATCTCCTCCGCCGTCTCCACCACGTTGCCCTGCCGGTCCTTCATCAGGTAGCGGCGCTGCAGTACGTGACGCGCGTTATCGGTCAGATTCAGAGCGTCGCCGCCCACCTTTGGGGTTACCACTTCGCGCTGTACCACGGGCCTGGCCTCCTCTGTTGATATTTCCGGCGGGGCCGCCGCCGTATTTTCGGGGTCTCCGGTAATCTCCGGGGCAGTCTCCGTTGTTTCAACGTTATCCGGGCCGTCGAGCAGTTCCTTGACGATGCCCAGGATGTCGATGTCCATCACGCTCGGTTTCCGGGGTGGCGGCGCGCTCACCATTTCCTCCATGCCGGGGAAGGCGTGCACCGCGTCCGCGCGGGCCCGCTCGCGCCGCGCCAGTTCCTCTTCGAGGCGCCGGATGACCTGTGCCACTAGGCGCTCGATGCGCTCTCGGTTGGAGATGCCCATCGCCTCCGCCGCGGCGAAGGTACGCTGGGCGACGTCGTCGCGGTTGATGCGGGGGCTCGATTGTCTCGATTTACTCATTTCTTTTACCGCCGCCCGCCGCGGGCCGGCTTGGCGCGCCCGGTGGCCAGCACCGCCAGTTCGTTGTCCGGTAAGAGCGGCGGCTGGCTGGCCAGCGTCTCCAGCTCTTCCCGGAACTCGTCAATGTCCTTGAATTCACGGTAGACGCTGGCGAACCGGATGTAGGCCACGTGGTCCAGCTTCTTCAGGCCCTCCATCACCAGGTCACCGACGGCGCTCACCGAGACCTCCGGGCGACCGCTAAGGTAGAGCCTGTATTCGATCTCGTCCGCCAGATCCTCTATGGTGCTGCGCGCCAGCGGCCTCTTCTCGCAGGCCCGGTAGAGCCCGGTGAGGAGTTTGGTGCGGCTGAATTCCTCACGCCGCCGGTCTTTCTTCACCACGAAGAGGGCGGGGCGCTGCAAACGCTCCGAAGTGGTGTAGCGTCCCTGGCAGTGCAGGCACTCCCGGCGGCGGCGTACGCCGTCCGCGGCGTCCCTGGAATCAACCACTTTAGACTCACTTTCACCGCAATAAGGGCACTTCAGCATTTCCACACCATATTGTGAACGTCACGTAATGTTAATACAACATATTGTGTTTGTCAACCCCTAATTTAAACAAGAAATGGCTACCGGTGCCTGGCACCGGTAGCCACAACATGGTCCGGGGCTTGAGGTCCCCGGAGCTTCCGCTTAGGGTCGCAGCGGTGTGCCGCTGGCAATATCGCGGGTATTCGTCATCGGTTGCTGCTGCCGCGTGAAAAGACCGCGACGCAGGAAGGACGGTACGTCCATCTGTTCCTCATTGGTGGTTAGACCCTTGAGGAATTTGTTCATCTCGTCGTCGTGCTTTTCGGGGCGTCCGGCGTTGGCCGCGAAACCGGTGGCGATGAGCGTGATGCGCACCTCTTTGTCCATGTCCGGGTCCTGTGCCACACCGAAGATGATGTTGGCCTCCGGATCAACCGCGTCCTTGATTACGCGGGCGGCTTCGTTGACCTCCATCAGGCTCAGCGAAGAACCGCCGACGACATTGAAGAGGACGCCCTTGGAACCGTCCAGACTGACGTCCAAGAGCGGGCTGGCGAGGGCGTCACGGGCAGCGTCGGCGGCGCGGTTCTTGCCGGAACCGGTACCGATCGACATCCAGGCCGGGCCCGCGGCCACCATCACCGCTTTGACATCGGCGAAGTCCAGGTTGATCAGGCCGGGCACGGTTATCACCTCCGAGATCGCCTGCACGCCGTGCAGCAGCACGTCGTCAGACAGCCTGAAGGCATTCTCAATGTTGGTCGAAGCATCGCACAGGTTGAGTAACCGGTCATTGGGCACGATGATCAGGGTATCCACCTTGGTCAGCAGCCGGGTGATGCCCTCATCCGCCACCTGGGTGCGGCGCGCGCCTTCAAAGGTGAAGGGCCGCGTCACGATGGCGATGGTGAGGGCGCCGGTCTGCTTGGCGATCTCCGCGATCACCGGCGCCGCGCCGGTGCCGGTGCCGCCACCCCTGCCGGCGGTGATGAAGACCATGTCGGCGCTGTGCAGTGCCTGTGTCAATACCTCCCGGCTTTCTTCGGCGGCCCGTGTCCCCAGATTGTGGTCACCGCCCACCCCGAGCCCACGCGTCAGCTTGTCACCAAGCTGGATGCGCACCGGGGCCTCGGTCAGGGCCAGTGCCTGGGCGTCCGAGTTCATGGCCACGAACTCCACACCCTGGATCTCCTCTTTCACCATACGGGTTATGGCGTTGCACCCGCCACCGCCAAGACCAATAACCTTGATCTTGGCAGGATTGGGTACGTAACTGGTTTTTGCCATCTCAGCCTCCTTGTCCGTTTATGCAAATACGTTGCGGAAGCGGTTCATAAACCGCTTAAAGGATGATCCGAAGAGGTTACCCCGCCAGTTGCTCTGGGCATGGTTATTGTCTCCCCAGAGCAGCAGGCCCACGCTGGTGGCGTAGCTCGGGTCCATCAGGGCGTCGGTGATGCCTTCGACGTTGCGGTTGGGGATGCCGGCGCGTACCGGCATCTGCAACATGTCCCGTCCCAGCGTGGCGATGCCATTCAGATTGGCGCCGCCGCCGGTCAGTACCAGCCCCGCCGGTACCATGGTGTCGTAGTCGGAGCTCGGCAACTCCAGCATGATCAGGCGCAGGATTTCCTCCACCCGGGCACGTACGATGTCGCAGAGGTCCTGGTAGGAAACGCCGTGGCTGTCCTGGGCCATGGCCTGCGGGGTCTCCATGCGGGAGGTGTCCACCGGCATCACGGAGCCGTAGCGCTTCTTCATTTCCTCGGCCACCTCGAAGGGCAGACCGAGGCCGATGGCGACGTCCCTGGTGATCTGGTAGCCGGCCACCGGCAGGATCGAGGTGTGCCAGATTGAACCGTCACGGAAGACGGCGACGTCAGTGGTGCCGCCGCCGATGTCCGCCATCAACACGCCGATCGATTTTTCGTCCTCAGTGAGGATCGCCTCGGCGCTGGCCAGGGGTTCCAGTACCAGATCTTCAATATCGATGCCGATGCCGCGGACACACTTGATCAGGTTCTGTACCGAGGCGGCGGCGGCGGTGATGATGTGCGTCTCCACGTCCAGGCGGAAGCCGTGCATGCCCACCGGGTTGCGTACCCCCATCTGCCCGTCCACCGCGTAGTTGCGCGGGATCACGTGCAGCAGTTTCTGGTCTTCAGGCACGCGCACGCTGCGGGCGCAGTTGAGCACGCGCTTCAGGTCGTCTGAGCGTACCAGCCGGTCACCCCGGTTGATCGCCACCACGCCGCGGTTATTCATCGATTGTACATGGCGGCCGGTGACGCCGATGAAGGCGGTTTCCACCTTGGTGCCGCTGGACTGTTCGGCCTTCTTCACCGATGCCCGGATTGACTCCCTGGCATCGCCAATGTTGACCACCAGCCCCTTGGCCAGGCCCTGGGTCGGCGTGATGCCCACGCCCAGCACCCGCATCCCGTGACTGCTATCGGCATCGGCCACGATGGTGCAGACCTTGGTGGTGCCAACGTCAATAGCGGCTATGGTGCTGTGCTTCTTCATCTTCCCTCCTTACTTTTCTGATATTCCAAAATATAATGGGCTTTTTTCACATAACCACCCCCTGTCAAAATGCCAGAATGCTGGCTTGCAGGGCCACGAAGGCCTTGCGTAATTTCGCCGCCATCATGGGCCGGCGCCAGGCGCATCCCGGTTCCGCCTCCGCCAGTTGGCTAAGATAGTCCCCAAAATTATTGTCGCTCTCCACGATGCGTTCCGCCACGCGCAAGCGCGCGCTGCGGCTACGCGGGTTCCGCTGTACTTCCTCAGGTGACGGTTTCAGAGCCTTGCGGCTGACCAGCCGCAGGGAGGCGCGGTGGTCGCAGACGCAGGCCGGGGCCTCGGGCGGGCAAATGCAGTTACGGGCCTCGTACTGCATGAAGCGCTTCACGATGCGGTCCTCCAGGGAGTGATAGCTGATCACCACCAGCCGCCCCTCGAATCCGAGCACGCCCACCGCCTGCCGCAGCACCGCTTCCAGCTGTTCCAGTTCCCGGTTGACCGCGATACGCAGTGCCTGGAAGGTACGCGTTGCCGGATGGATGCGCCCGTGACGCCCGCCGGTGGCCCGGCTCACCACATCGGCCAGCTCCAGCGTCGTGTTCAGTGGCCGCCCGGCTACGATATATTCCGCGATACGCCGGGCCTGACGTTCCTCGCCGTAATCCCGGATCAGCTCTTCCAGGCCGGTCACCGGGTACTGGTTCACGATGTCCGCCGCGGTCAGTTCCTGCTGCGGACTGAAGCGCATATCCAGCGGCGCGTCGTACTGGAAGCTGAAACCGCGGGCAGTGGCCCCCAGTTGCAGCGAGGAAAGACCCAGGTCCAGTAAGATACCGTGGACCGGGAAGAAATCATTCTTGGTGCAGATGTCCCGCAGGTTACCAAAATTATCATTGACGAATAGCGTCGCGTCTTGGTACCGCGTCAGTCGGACCTGCGCCGCGCTGATGGCGGCCGGGTCAGCGTCAATGCCCAGCAGTTGCCCGCCGGGGGAGCTCTTCTTCAGGATTTCCCGGGCATGTCCACCGCCGCCAAGGGTGCCGTCGATGTAACGCCCGCCGGGCTGCACCGCCAGCGCCTGTGTCACCTCTTTGAGCATGACCGGGACGTGCATCAATTATTCTCCAGACCTTCCTCGATGAGCCAGGCTTCGTCACGGTCGGAGGCGTATTCCGCCTCCCAGTCTGCGCGGTTCCAGAGTTCAAAATAATCGCCGGCACCGACGATCACGAGCTCGTCTTCAATCTCAGCGTAACCCTTGAGCGGCACCGGCAGCGCGATGCGTCCCTGCCCGTCAATGGCCAGGGAGAAGGCGCTGCCGTAGGTGAAGCGGCTCATCTTACGCCGGTTGCTGGGGGCCATGCGGGCACCGGCCAGCTTTTTGGAGTTTACCTCCCAGGCCGCCAGGGTGAAGGCCCGGATGCATTTCTCAAAACCACGGGTGAGCACCAACCCACCCCGCAGGTCAACGCGGTACTTGGGCGGTAAAGGCACCCGCCCCTTATCGTCAACCCGGTACTCAAATTCGCCTGAGAACATCGCTAGCGGCACCTTTCAGGCAGTAATCCCACTTTTCCCACCTTTAGACACGTTACCCCATTATATCCCACTTCTTACATATGTCAACCCCCAGACATAACTTTTTTTTGTAAATCCAATCTCGGAATTCGCTTTATGGTAAATGGTGGCGGTCCGCGGGGTGCTGTTTCGCCGCCGCTGGCGCAGACATTTGACCGCCCGGGCCGCGGCATCGGCAGTGGCTGACTTCCCGTCACCTCTGACTTTATGGTAAAATGTGCTTTGGCTTTGGAACGGGAAATGAGACTGGGAATTATCACCATCAGCGATAAGGGCGCCCGTGGCGAACGCGAGGACCTTTCCGGCGGCGTAATCCGTGAGGTCATGGCGCGCGCCGGTGCGGAAATGCAGCGGTACGACATCGTCCCCGACGAGGCGTCCCTGATCGCGGAGAAGGTGGCGGCCTGGGCCGATGCCGGGGACCTTGACGTGATCGTCACCACCGGGGGCACCGGCCTGGCGGCGCGGGACGTGACGCCGGATGCGGTACGCACCATCCTGAACCGGGAGATTCCCGGCTTCGGGGAGACGATGCGCCAGGAAACCCTGAAATACACCCCGATGGCGATACTCAGCCGCGCCATCGCCGGCACCCGCGCCGGTACCCTGATCATCACCCTGCCGGGCAGTCCCAAGGCGGTCCGGGAATGCCTTGAAGCGGTACTGCCGGCGGTGCCCCACGCGGTGGAGATCATCAGCGGCGCGGTCACGGAACACGTCATCCCCGCGACGGGGCCCCCCAGCGGCCAGGGGCAGGCCTAGCCGATGCGTATCGACATCATGACGCTCTTCCCGGAAGTCTTTAACGGCGCCTTCGGCGTCAGCATGATCGGGCGCGCGGTGGCGCAGGGCCTGGTGGACATACGGCGGCACAATTTCCGTGACTACGCCCCGGACCGCCACCACACCGTGGACGACACCGCTTACGGCGGCGGCGCCGGCATGGTGCTAAAACCGGAGCCACTTTTCGCCGCGGTGGCGGACGTTCAGGCAGACGCCGGCGCGGGGCATCCGGTGATATTACTGACCCCGCAGGGGCGCGTTTTCAACCAGGCGCTGGCGCAGGAACTCGCCGCCGGTGACCAGTTCACCCTGATCTGCGGCCACTACGAGGGCTTTGACGAACGCGTTAGGCGGCACCTGGCCACCGATGAGATCAGCGTCGGGGATTACGTCCTTTCCGGCGGTGAATTCGCCGCCATGACGGTGGTTGACGCCGTCGCCCGGCTAGTGCCCGGCGTGCTCGGTTCCGGGGCCTCACTGGAGGAGGAATCTCACGCCGACGGCCTGCTGGAATACCCGCAGTACACCCGTCCCGCGGAATACGGGGGCTGGAGTGTCCCCGAAATCCTGCTTTCCGGTAATCACGGTGAAATTGAACGTTGGCGCCGCGAACAATCCCTGCGCCGCACCTTTGAACGACGGCCCGATCTCCTGGCACAGGCCCCGCTCAGTGCGGCGGAGGAATCCCTGGTGGAGACATGGCGCCAGACAAGTACGAGGAGTCGGTAATGAGCAAGGTATCTTTTGTCGAAATCAAACCCAACCCCAATATCCAGGAGATGGCCCCGGGTGACACAGTGCGCGTGCATAACCGCATCGTGGAGGGCGAAAAGGAAAGGGTGCAGGTCTTCCAGGGCGTCGTCATCCGCATCAAGCACGGCGGTGCCGGCGCCAACTTCACGGTGCGGCGCGTGGCCCACGGCGTCGGCGTGGAGCGCACCTTCCCGTTCTATTCCCCGCTGCTGGAAAAGGTGGAAGTGACGCGTCACGGCAAGGTACGCCGCGCGCGCCTCTACTACCTGCGCAACCTGTCCGCGAAGAAGGCGCGCATCAAGGAACGCCGCGTGCTGGACAAGCCGGGCCAGGAAATCCCGGAGGCCGAAGTTGTGATTGAGGCCGAAGAGGTGGCGGCGGAGATCGCCGAGATCGAGGCCGAGATAGCAGCCGAAGAGACGGCGGGAACCGAAACGGTCGCCGAGACAGAGGCCGAGCCCGTCGCCGAAGCAGAGGCCGAGCCCGTCGCCGAAGCAGAGGCCGAGCCCGTCGCCGAAGCAGAGGC
>CAZPSW010000005.1:3440-8370 GCA_964589255.1 uncultured Dehalococcoidales bacterium | reverse complement strand
CGAAGCCCCCGCCACCGAGGAAGAGCCGCCGGCCGCTAAAGAATAACCCCGATGCAATACGCCGAGGTCAGCGTAAATTCGCCCGCCGCCCGGCGCCAGACCTTCAGCTACCGGGTACCGGAACATCTTGATGTCAGGCCGGGGCAGGCGGTACGGGTGCCCTTCGGGGCGCGCGCCCTCCAGGGTATCGTGATGGCGCTCAGCCCCCTGCCCGGCGTCGCCTCGGTGAAGGACATCGCCGGCATCACGGACCCGCGCCCGCTGCTCTCCGAGGCCCGGCTGGAGCTGGCGAACTGGATCAGTGAATACTACCTGGCGCCACTGCCCAGCGCGGTGGCATTGTTGCTGCCACCCGGTTTCGAGCGCCGCTCGCTGACCCACCTCAGCCTTGCCTCGCGCCTGGAGGGGCTTGACTGGCCCCGCCTCAGCGCCGCCGCGAATGCCCTGCTGGACTTGATCCCGCCCGGGGTCAGCCTGCGCCAGGACGAAGCCGAAAGGCAGCTCGGCAAACTCAAGACGCGCAGCGCCCTGACGCAACTAGTGAACCGTGGCCTGGTAACGCGCCGTTATGAACTGGCCCCACCCACCGTGCGCGCCCGGTCCCTTCCTTATATATATATGAAGCTTGCCCCGGCGACGGTCCGGGAACAGATCGAGACACGGCGGCGGTGCGCCCCAAAACAGGCGGTGCTGCTGACTTACCTGGCGGCGCAGACGGCGCCGGTACCCCAGGCCACCGCGATGGCCGAATGCGGCGCGGACGCCGGCGTCATCAGGGCCCTGCTGAAACGCGGGGACATCGGGTGGGAAGAGGTCTCCACGCGGCGCGTGCCCGAGGTGCTGAAAACGCCGGGGCGCGGCGAAATACCGGTGCTCACCGTGGCCCAACTGGCCGCCATGGAACCGGTCCGGGCCAGCATTGACCGGCCCGCCGGTACCGCCGCCAGAGTATTCCTGCTGCACGGAGTGACCGCCTCCGGCAAGACCGAAATCTACCTTCAAGCGCTGGCGCTGGCGGTGGCGCGCGGGCAGCGCGGCATCGTGCTGGTGCCGGAGATATCGCTCACCCCGCAGACGATCGAACGTTTCACGGCGCGCTTTCCGGGCCGGGTGGCGGTGCTCCACAGCCGCCTCACGCCGGGCGAACAGTATGACGAGTGGCACCGCATCCGTGACGGCGCCGCCGATGTCGTCATCGGCCCGCGCAGCGCCCTCTTCGCGCCGCAGCCGGACTTGGGCCTTATCGTGATTGACGAAGAGCACGAATGGAGCTACAAGCAGCAGGACCAGGCACCGCCCTATCACGCCCGTGAAGTGGCGCGCAAATTGGCCGAACTCAGCGGCGCCACCATGATACTGGGCAGCGCCACCCCGGACGTGGCCAGCTATTACCGCGCCTTACGTGGTCGTTACGAATTACTGACCCTCCCAAAACGCGTCACGCCACGGGCGGAAAGCATGCCCCAGGTGACACTGGCGGACATGCGCCGGGAACTGAAGAGCGGCAACCGCAGCGTCTTCAGCCGGATACTGCGGGAGGCGCTGCACCAGACCCTTGAGGCCGGGGAGCAGGCGATTCTCTTTCTCAACCGCCGCGGCGGGGCCAGTTTCGTGCAGTGCCGGGGATGCGGTCACGTCTTCCGCTGCCGCCGCTGTGACGTCACGCTGACGCACCATCCGGACAGTGACCGGCTGGTCTGCCACCAGTGCCACCAACAGCAGCGACTGCCCCGCAGCTGCCCCAAATGCGCCGGCCACCAGCTGGATTACATCGGAATGGGCACCCAGAAATTGGAGCGGGAGACTGCCCGCGAATTCCCCGGCGCGCGGCTGATCCGCTGGGACAGTGACGCCACCGCGGGGCGGGACGCGCACCGTGAAATACTGGACCGCTTCCGCGACGGTGCGGCGGAAATACTGATCGGCACGCAGATGCTGGCCAAGGGGCTGGATCTGCCCCAGGTAACCCTGGTGGGGGTGGTGCTGGCCGATACCAGCCTCTACCTGCCGGACTTCCGCGCCGGTGAACGCACCTTCCAGTTACTGACACAGGTGGCCGGACGCGCCGGGCGGGGGACACGCCCCGGCCAGGTGGTGATCCAGACCTACGCGCCGGAACACTACGCGGTAGCGCGGGCGGCGGCGCATGATTACGATGGCTTTTACGAGATCGAGATCGCTTACCGGCGGCGGCTTGACAACCCGCCGTTCCGCCAGCTCTGCCGCCTCATCTTCAGCCACCAGAGCGATGCCTTCTGCCGCGAAGAAGCACAGCGCCTGAAGAACGAACTGGAGCACCGCATCAGCACCCAAGGCATCGAGGGAATTGCGGTGCTAGGGCCCGCCCCGGCCTTCCTCTCCCGGCGGCGTGGGCGTTACCGCTGGCAGATCATGCTGCGCGGCACGCGGATCACAGAGTTACTGGCACCGGTGACCTGGCCGCGGGGCTGGACGGTAAACATTGACCCGTTAGGACTGGCCTAGGGGGATTCGCGAAAGACCATCAGGCGCCGGTAATTCTGGGGCTCGAAAAAGACGCAATCCGGCACCACGGAGCAGCCGTCACCGTGCGCAGCAGACAGATGCCTGCAATCGTTGGTAATCTCCTGGATGACCCGGTTCCAACGCACGTTGATGGCGACGTGCTCGTCATCAGTCCCGCCGCCGACGGCCGGTTTGGGCGGTGGCGTGACTTCAATGTAAAACGAATCATCCAGGCCCATCTCCGGGAAGGCCTGGGCCGCCCCGATGATAAACTTCTGATTGATATTGCGCTTGCCCTCGCGCACCCGGTAGACCTGGCTGACCGATAATTGCATCGCCCCGGCCAGTTCCACCAGTGTGGTATACTTGCTCGGCGCCAGGTCAAAAACCCGGGCCCTGACCGCCGCATGACTCTACAACATTAAGCCAACCTGTCTCTCCAAATTCTCGCCCGATCGACATCGTCTCAGGTTGTTATCGGGCATTCTAACCCATCGTGTTGTCATCTGTCAACAATTTTTGGCAAAATCCTTTTGGGGCCAGCCCCAGCGCGCCGGAACTTGATAAAAGGCGGTGCCTGGAGTATATTTTGCACTGGAAGATGGAATATTTCGCGCAACACCGGCGTCTTGATACACTGCTTCCGCTGGGGCCCGTTTCGGAGTTACTGACGGCCGGCGGTGGCCGCGCATACCTCGTTGGCGGTGCCTTGAGGGACCTGGTGCTGGGGCGCGAAACCGGTGACCTGGACATCGCCGTGATCGGTGATGGGGTGGCGGCGGCGCGTCGTGTGGGCGCCGCCCTCAGCGGTACCTTCGTGGCCCTGGATGACGCCATGGGCGTGGCGCGGGTGGTGCTCAAGAACTTTCCGGGACGGTGGCAGATCGATTTCAGCAGCGTCCCCGGTGACATTGCCGCGGACCTGGCGGCGCGGGACTTCACCGTGAATGCCCTGGCGCTGGACCTGGGCACGGCCATCAGCGCGCCGGTACTGCTTGACCCGCTAGACGGGCTGAAAGACCTGCGTCAGGGACGTATTCGCGCTACCTCCCGCCGGGCCTTTGAGGCGGACCCATTGCGGCGGCTGCGCGCGGTGCGCCTCGCCGCCGAACTGGAATTTAACATCGAGGCGGCCACCGAGGGCTGGCTGACGGCGGACGCCGGGGCGCTCCAGGGCGTCGCCGGGGAACGCATCCGGGACGAATTATTGAAGATGCTGGAGGCACCGGGCAGGCCGGGGTGGTGGCGTTACCTCGACCGCCTGGGCCTGGTGGGCGCCATCTTCCCGGAACTGCTGGCGGGACGGGGCGTGAGCCAGCCGGAGGAGCACCACTGGGATGTCTACGACCACGCCCTGGAAACCGCCACCGCAATGCCCGCCCTGCTGCGGGCCGGGAGATGGGAGTATGCCACTGACGCGGTGCTGGTGGGCGTCACCTGGAACGAGACGCTGGCGCGTCATTTTAACTCCGCGGTCGGCCAGGGAAGTAGCCACCGCAGCCTGTTGACCCTGGCGGCGCTGCTGCATGACATCGCCAAACCGGAGACGCGCCGCGTCGCGGAGAATGGCCGCCTGCGGTTCCTGGAACACGATGTCATCGGCGCGGAGGCGGCCGTGGCGGCGCTAAAGCGGCGGCGCTTCAGCGGCCGTGAAATACAGGCGGTCAGCCAGGTGGTGCGCCACCACATGCGGCCCATCCAGCTCAGTCAGCGGGGCATGCCCAGCCACCGCGCGATCTACAAATTCTTCCGGGACACCGGGGATCACGGGCTCGACGTGCTCTTCCTCAGTTTGGCGGACCACCTGGCAGCCCGCGGGCCGGACCTGATCCCCGAACAGTGGCGCTACCACTGTGAACTGACCGCCCACGTCATCAGGGCCCGCTTCGAAGAAAGCCAGCTGGTGTTGCCGCCGAAGCTCATCAGCGGTGAGGATATCATGCAGCGGCTGAAGCTGGCGCCGGGCCCGGAGGTGGGCGATCTGCTGGCACAGGTGCGCGAAGCGCAAGCGTCTGGTAAACTAGGGACAGCGGCGGAGGCACTGGCCTTCGTCGAGTCCCAGTGCTGGGACGCCGGTGACAAACCGCACCCCGGTACCCCTTGAGACTCTTGAGGGAGTGACATGACTAGAAGAAACATTACCGTGGTAAGCGTGAGCTTGGTGATTTTCGGACTGGCGCTCTGGGTGCTGCTGCCGATTGACAGCGAGCGCCTGGGACGGCAGGGGATGCACCTCGGGCTGGACCTGGTCGGCGGCGTGCACCTGGTCTACCAGGCCGATTTCTCCGATGACGCTACCACCGAGGACAAGAGACAGGACGTGGCCCGGGCACTGGATACCATCCGGCGGCGCATTGACGCCCTGGGCGTCGCGGAACCGGTGATCCAGCAGCAGGACAATGAGCGCATCGTGATTCAACTGCCCGGCTTCACCGACATCGAGGCC
>CAZPSW010000005.1:0-3430 GCA_964589255.1 uncultured Dehalococcoidales bacterium | reverse complement strand
AAGGCGCTGGTACAGCGCACCGGCTTCCTGGAATTACGCAAAGTGGAACTCGACGTCGATGGTAGCCCGGTCGACCTCTATGATTATTTTGACGCGGAGACGCCGGGCTTCTTCAATAACCTCGAACCGGGCTCTCGTATCTTCGTGGCACCGGCCACCGAGGCACAACCGTACCGTGGGCCCCTGGTGGTACTGACACAGGACGGGGGCGGCGCGCTGGTCTACCGTGACGGCGCCGGTGAAACACTCACCACTGACGATGTTAAAAGTAAGATCGCGGAGCTGCCCCCGGCGGCCCCCGGCAGCAGCCCTCTGCTCTCCTGGATACCGGCCCGCGCCGCGGACGGCAACCAGCTCCACGGCGGCTACCTGGCCACCGCGCAGGCCCAGGTGCCCCAATCCGGGGTCGGTATGGAAGCGGTGGTGGCGCTGGAATGGGACAATACCGGCGCGGTGATGTTTGACGATGTCGCCTCGGAGCTTTACAGCACCGGCCCGGAGGGTTCGCAGCAGCGCCGCCTGGGCATCTTTCTGGACAACACCCTGATCTCCGCGCCCCAGATACTACAGCCGCGGTATGACGGCACCGGGCAGATAACCGGCCGCTTTACGGTGGAATCTGCCCAGGAGTTGGCCACCCTGCTCCAGTCCGGCTCACTGCCGATGCCGCTGGAGAAACAACCGCTCTACGAGGACAAGGTCTCGGCGACGTTGGGGACGGACTTCATCGAGAAGAGCCTGCTGGCCGGTCTCATCGGCATCGTGCTGGTGATGCTGTTCATGATCCTCTATTACCGCCTGCCCGGCCTGCTAGCCAGCCTGTCCCTGATCTTTTACGGTACGGTGGTGCTGGCCATTTTCAAGCTGGTGCCGGTGACGCTGACGCTGGCCGGTATCGGCGGTTTCGTGCTCAGCATCGGCATGGCGGTAGACGCCAACGTGCTCATCTTCGAACGCATGCGCGATGAATTACGCACCGGGCGCACCGTCGGCGCCGCCATCGAGGCAGGCTTCAATCGCGCCTGGACGGCAATCCGGGACTCCAACATCACCACCTTCATCGTCTGCGCCATCCTCTACTGGCTGGGCTCGGCCATCGTCGCCAGCGCGCCGGTGATGGGCTTCGCGCTGACGCTCTTCATCGGCGTCGCGGTGAGCATGTTCACCGCCATCGTCATCACGCGCACGCTGCTGCGCCTGACGCTGCATACCGGGTTTTCGCGACGGCGGCGGTTATTCATCAGGGAAACGGGGAAATAACATGTTCGACTTAACCGGTAAACGCTTCAAATTCTTCCTCATATCGGGCGTCGTGATATTGATCGGCATCGTCTTTCTGAGCATCGGCGGGCTCAAGCTGGGCAACGAGTTCAATGCCGGCTCACGCCTCCGCGTCAGTTTTGAAGCACCGGTCTCCCAGGCCGCACTGCGCGCCGCGCTGGGTGATCTGGGCCACGGGGACGCCGTGGTGCAGAACGAGATCACCGCCTCCGGCCAGGGGGACTACCTGATCCGCACCCGCGAAATCGGCGGTGACGACAAACTGGCATTGCTGGTCGGCCTGAACGTCCAATTCGGCGGCGTCACCGAGCTGGAATTCAACAACGTTTCCCCCGAGGTGGCCACCGAAACGGGCCGTAACGCCATCATCGCGGTGGCGGTGGCCGCCATCGGCATCCTGCTCTACGTCACCTGGGCCTTCCGGCGCATGCCGCGCCCCTTCCACTACGGCACCTGCGGCATCCTGGCTCTGGTGCATGACGTGCTGGTGGTGGTGGGCATCTTCGCCGTTTTCGGCTTCGCGTTGGAGTGGCAGATCAACGTCATGTTCATCACCGGGGTGCTCGCCGTGATCGGTTACAGCATCAACAACACGGTGGTCATCTTTGACCGCATCCGGGAGAATATCAACCGCGGCATCTCAACTGACTTCGAGGTGGTGGTCAACTTCAGCCTGGTGGAAACAATGGGTCGCTCCATCAACACCAGCCTGACGACGTTGATTGTGGCGGTGGCGCTGCTGCTCTTCGTGGGGTCCAGTATTCAGAACTTCGCGGTGGTGCTGATCATCGGTATCATCGTCGGTACCTACAGTTCGCTCTTCGTGGCGCCGCTCTTCCTGCTGACCTGGGAAAAGCGCGAGTGGCGACGCTTCACCGGCTGGTTGCCGGGGCGCGGGGGCGATAGCATCTAGGGCAGCGCGTGTAATGCCCGCGCCCGTTTTAACAGGTCCGTGATGTCAGGCGCCGGCTGGGGCCGCGCCGGCGTGCCGATGGCATCCGGCACCCATTTCACGCCGAGCAAAGCACGGAAGGTGGCGTCTGATCCGGCTGGCGAAGGCCAGCGCCTCCCGGTGATAGCCGCCTTCCAGCGTCAGTACCAGCCGGTTACGGCAGCAGTCCCGCGCCAGCCGGATCAGACGCCAGACGATATCGAGGTAACCGCTGACGCTGAGCTGCATCATCGCCAGCGGGTCCGCCCAGTGCCCGTCACACCCCGCCGAGACAAGTATAAATTCGGGCGCAAAACGGCGCACCGCCGGTTCAATGACCTCATCCCAGGCAAGCCCGTACTCCGCGTCCCCGCAGCCGGGCGGTAAAGGTAAATTCAGGGTGGTACCGGCCCCGTCCCCGGCACCGGTCTCCTCCAGGCTACCGCTGCCAGGAAAGAGCGGGGACTGGTGGGTGGAGACGTAGAGCACGTCCGGGTCCTCGTAAAACGCTACCTCGGTACCGTTGCCGTGGTGCACGTCAAAATCAATGATCGCCAGGCGCTTCAAGCCACGCGCCGCCTGCAAATGACGCACCGCCACCGCCACGTTGTTGAAGAGGCAAAAGCCCATCGCCTGCCGCCGCATGGCATGGTGACCCGGCGGGCGCACCAGCGCGAAGGCATTGTCCACCAGCCCCTCGAGCACCGCGTCACAGGCGGTGATGAGGCCACCGGCGGCGTAGAGCGCGGCATCGCCGGAACCCCCGCTGACGAAAGTATCCGGGTCCAGCCAGCCGCCGCCGCGCTGCACCACACGCAGCACCTGGGCCAGTAATGAACAATCATGCACGCGCAGGATTTCCTCCAGGCTGGCACGGCGCGGGGTAATGGGCTTCAGACGCCGGTAAAAACCGAACTTTTCCAAGTGGCCCACCGTTTCGGTGAGCCGTTTCGCGTTTTCCACGTGGTCACCGGTGTCGTGGCTCAGATAGATGGGGCGATATACGATGCCTGTTTTCATGACGGGGTCGTTCTTGCCTGCTCTTGAGATTACGCCATAGTGTAACCCAACGCCGGAGGGGTGTCCATAAGGGCGTCAGACCATCGCCCGGATCAGCCCCAGCACGTGCGCCGTGTCCGAGAGGTCGGTGAGCAGGTGGTCCGGCCCGGCCTGCTCCAACTGGGTGGCGGTGTGCAGACCGGTGGCCACCGCGATGCA
>CAZPSW010000004.1:19923-24323 GCA_964589255.1 uncultured Dehalococcoidales bacterium | reverse complement strand
GGCCACATCTTTCACCCGGTAGCCCGCCTGGCGCAGGGCGTAGATGGCGTCGGACTGGGTGCAGATCTTGTAAAGGCCCTGGTGCACGCCGCCGTGGTCCTGTGAACTGAGCGAGGAAAAGGTGGCGCCGGTCCAGAGCGGGTCCCGGCGGTGGGTGATGCAGTTCACCCGGAACACCGGCCAGAGCGCCTCGCCCCAGAGGAAGCCAAAAAACAGGTCCTCCGAGCAGGGCGGGGTGCGGTAGTCCTCGTTGATGAACTCCCCTTCAATGACCCATTCGGCCTGCGCCGGCACCATCAGGCCCGGTATCGTTTCGGACGGTACCAGCGCCACCGGCTCCCCGCGCATACCGCCCAGCATCTCGTATTCGTCACCCATGTCTGGCCAGCGCACGCGCTTCAGCCCGCCAATGACGTGGAAATCAGTCGGCAGACCATAAACGAAGGCGGTGGGCCAGCACTTCCCCTGGTCCCGGTACTGTTCAAAGTAGTAGCGTCCGGTATTGCCCTGTCCCGGGCGTCCGGGGCGCGCCATGGTGGCGAAGCCGCCGCGTTTTTGCTTCTCTTCAGAGAATGGCTGGCGGGGATCGCCGTTATCCCAGTCAAAGAGCCCCAGCCGCGTCTTCGTCAGGCCGTGGCTGCCGCTATCCGGGTCGAAAGAGATGATGGTCCCGTTGCAGCCGCTGAAGCAGAGCTTGTTGAACTCCACCCAGATTTTGGGGATGTCCCGCCTCAGGTCAACGTCGTCACCGCGGATGATGATCTCTTTGCAGGGGGCCTCGGAAGAAGGCAGAATGTCCGGCTTGATACGGTTTGTCTGGAACTGGGCCATCTTTGCCAGCAACTCTTCCTTGGATGTCATATCCATCGCCGCCAGCGTCTTTTCCAGGTTGGGCCAGATGTTGGTCACGATGGGAATGTCGGGACGGTTGTTGACCGGGTTTTCAATGATGCCGATCGGCTTGTGCGGCAGGCTGTGCAGGTAGCTGGTGACGGCGCGCAGTTCCGTCTCCGGCATCAGCCCCTCCATTTCGTGATCCGGGTCCGGCGCCGCGTTGTATTCGGCGACGCCGATGTCCACCAGCGAATCATAGTCACCGCACTTGATCGGCTCCTTGATGCGGACCACCTGGCCTTTGTCTTCCTCTGCCGCCAGCCAGTCCCGGAAGCTACGATACGGATAAGGCATGTTCTCCTCCTGGGGGTGACTATTTGGGAATGCCGTATTCCTGCCAGCGCCGCGCCACCGTTTCAATGACGTCCGGGGTGGGGATGAAGCAGTTCGGGGAAAGGCGGCGTCCGCCCCATTCCGGGCGCCGGTGGTGCGTCGTCCAGTCGACGGTGGCGTCGATCAGCATCTTGGAACTGATACCCTGGCCGAATTCTATCTCGTCCTGCATCTCGGTGGACATCGAGGGATCCACCGGCGTGCCCAGTTGCAGCGGGTAGACGACGATGCCGTTGCCCGGTTCCAGGTGGCGTACCAGCGCCGATTGCATTTGCGCCGCATTGCCGATGTCAACCTCGTTCTCATCGTCGATCACTGCCACCACCTTGGACATCGTGATGGCCACCCGTGAACCCCAGATTGCGGCGGCGATCTGCCTGGCCTGGCCCTGATAGGTCTTGTGGATCTTGATCGTGGTGATGGGGCCCACCGCCACGTCAAGGATGCCGGGGATGTCCTGTTGTTCCAGCATGTTCCACACCACCGCGGAGGCCCCCAGGCGCATGATGGTGCCGGATTCCAACATGCAGCCGCGCAGTATGGGGTCATTGCGGTGGGTGATGGCGCTGACCTCCATCACGGGGCGGTCACGGGGCAGGGAGTAGTATCCCGTCGATTCGCCGTAAGGGCCTTCCGGTTCAAAGGTGGCCGGGTCCGGGGAGACGTAGCCCTCGACGACGATTTCGGCGGATGCCGGCACCATCAGGTCCGAGGTCTCGCATTTCACCAGCGGCACCGGCGCCCCACGCAGCGCGCCCATGGCGGTGTACTCGTCGATCGCCAGATGCAGCCCGGCGGCGAAGACCATGGCGGGGTGCCAGCCGTAAACGAACGCCACCGGCATCGGCTTGCCCATCGCTTGGTACTTGCCGTAATGCACGCCCCAGTTCTGTGCCGGCACCAGCAGCAGGTTGATCTTATTCTTGGTGGACACCGCGGCGCGGTAGACACCGGCATTGTGTCTGCCGGTATCGGGGTCCTGGGTGATCACCGCGCACCAGGTGTTGATGTAGCGCCCGTTATCGTCCTTATGCCACTGCGGCACCGGTAACTCGAAAAGGTCCACCGCGTCACCGAGGACGATGTTCTCCTTGACCGAACCGTTGGCCACCGTCACCGGCGCCACCGGATTCTGCAGGCGCCGGCGCAGTTCCGCGAGCAGCACTTCACGGCTGGTATTTTTGGGCAGGTCCAGCATCATCGCGGTGCGCCCCATGGTGCCCATACCGCCGCAAAAGAACTTCGTGCAGCGGCCCGTTTCATAGTCCTTGATGTTTTCGTAGAGCATCGCCGGGCCCTGGCTCGTTATCACCCGGTGTTGAATTTCGGCCAGTTCGCCGCGCCAGTCCACCTTGGCCTTCAAATGGTAGAGTTCACCCTCGGCCTCCAGTTTATCCAGCCAATCTCTCAAGTCTTCGGTCATTGTTTTTCTCCTCATCGCCGCCCGGTGCGGCGTTAACTAACGGCCAATAATTCCTCGATCTGGGCCATGTCCTCCGGTGTCAACTGCCAATCCGCGGCGCGTACGTTCAGGTCCATCTGTTGCGGCAGCCGGGCGCCGGGAATGACGCAGCAGACGCTGGGGTTGGCCAGCAGCCAGGCCAGCGCCAGATCACCCATTTCGTGTCCGGAGTCGGCGGCAAATTTACCCAGGCGTACCACCCTGGCGTAGTTCTGGGGTGTCATCAACCCGTCATAGAGGCCCATCGGTTTGGAGAGGCGGGTGCCGGACGGCGCCGTCTTACCCTCCAGGTATTTGCCGGTCAGAAAGCCACCGGCCAGCGGCCCCCAGGGGATGAGGCCCACCCCGTGCGCCTCGCAGCAGGGCACCGTTTCCGCCTCCAGGGAGCGTTCCAACAAGTTGTAGCGGGCCTGTAAGGTAATGAATGGACTGAGGCCGGCACTGGCCGCCGTCCAGAGGGCGTCGTCCAGCTGCCAGGCGGCGAAGTTGGAACAGCCGACGTAACGCACCTTGCCGCTGCGTACCAGGTCATCCAGCGCGCGCAGCGTTTCCTCAATCGGGGTGTCCGGGTCAGGCCGGTGAATCTGGTAAAGGTCAATGTAGTCCGTTTGCAGCCGCTTCAGGCTGTCTTCCACGGCGCGCATAATGTAATAACGTGAGCCTCCGGTCTGGTTTGGTGCCGTGCCCATCGGCGCGCCGAACTTGGTGGCCAGGATGACTTCGTGGCGCATCCCCTTGAGCGCGTCCCCGATGAATGACTCAGAATTCCCCTTGTCATAGATGTCCGCGGTGTCAATGTAGTTCACGCCCAGTTCCAGTGCCCTTTTCACCACCGCCGCCGAGGTCTCCCGGTCAGACCACCAGCCGAAGTTGTTGCCGCCGAGCCCGACGCTGGATATCTTGAGCCCGGAACTGCCCAGCCTGACGTATTCCATGTTGACCTCCCGGTGTTATCTGACGTTTAGACGCTGTTACCCGCGGTAAAACCCTGTGCCACGGCGTGGCGCACGCGTTGCGGGGATACACAGTCCCCGATATAATAGACCGGCTGGCCCCCGATGGCAAGTGCCTGGAGCGGATTCCCGGGGCACTCCACGCCCGCCGCGATGACCACCGTGGCGGCGGGGAAATGCCGCGCCGTGCCGGCCACGGTGGCTCGGGCACCCTCCCCGTCGACGGCCGTCACGGTGGCGTCTGCCACCATCACCACACCGCTTTCATTCAGGCGTTGCAGCACCAGCCAGCGGTTGTGCACGCCGATGTCCAAGCCGATGCCTTCCCGCATCTCCAGTACCGTCACCGTACGGCCCGGACGGGCCAGGAAATCAGCCAGTTCACAACCCACCAGGCCACCGCCGATGATGACCACGCTGTCCCCGGCCTTCTTCTCCCCGGTCAGGATTTCCGCCGCGGTGGCTACGCCGTCACCGTCGATGCCGGGGATTTCCGGGATCAGTGCCGCCGCCCCGGTGGCCACGATCACGGCATCCGGTTTTTCCGCCGCCACTACGTTCATGGTCAGTTCCGTCCCCAACCGCAACGTGACACCAAGCAGTTCCATCTGGTAGCTCAAATAATCGATCAATGTCTGCCATTCTGCTTTATGCGGTGGCAGCACCGCCAGGCGCAGCTGCCCCCCCAGCGCGCGGCTCTTTTCAAACAGGGTCACCCGGTGCCCCCGCAGCGCCGCTACCCTGGCGGCTTCCAGACC
>CAZPSW010000004.1:7204-19913 GCA_964589255.1 uncultured Dehalococcoidales bacterium | reverse complement strand
GCCGGCCACGTAAATACGTCGTGTCACCGGCGCCGCGGCCAGGTTCAGTACCGTCTCCTTGCCCAGGCGCGCGTTTACGGAGCAGCCGCAGGGCCGTGGTGCCGCGATGTCCTCGTAGCAGACGCAGCAAGCGACGCAGTTCCTGATCTCCCGAAAGCGTCCCTGCATTGCCTTGCGCGGCATTTCGGGGTCTGCCAGCAGCGAGCGTCCCATCGCCACCAGGTCTGCTTTGCCCTGTGCCACCATCTGCGCCGCCAATTCCGCACTGTTGATGCGAATGTTGCTCGCCACCGGTATTTTGACCGCTTCCCGGATGCCTGCCGCGAGGTGCGCAAAGGTCCCCGGCGAGACGTACATCTGGTGGCGCGCGATCCGCGTCTCGTACCAGCCCGGCATGACGCTGATGGCGTCGGCGCCGGCCTGTTCCAGGCGCGCCGCGATGCCTTTAGAGTCTTCCAGCGTCAGGCCGCCGGGTATCATGTCTTCCCCGGAGATGCGGCAGATCAACGGAAAATCGGCCCCGGCCAGGCACTTGATGGCGCTGATCACCTCGACCAGGAAACGGACGCGGTTTTCCGGGCTGCCGCCGTATTCGTCTTCGCGCTGGTTGGTGGCCGGCGTTAGGAAACGGCTGATCAGGTTGCCGGAGACGGCGGGCAGTTCGATGGCGTCAAAACCGGCCTCGCGGGCGCGCACCGCGGCACGCGCCACCTCCGCCGCGATCTGGTGCAGCTCTGCGGCGGTGGCGGGGCGGCTGTCCATGCCCATCTTTTTCGGGTCGAACCCCTGGGGAAAGCCCTGCGCTGCGGTATTCACCGCGGACGGTGAGAGATCGACGGTGGGCGTGCCTTCACCGAGCGGGGCCCAGTGGTTCCAGACCGCCAGCTGCGCCGCCGCCGGGACGCCCTCACCGTGTACCGCCTGGACCCACTTCCGCAGTTCCGGGAGGTACTTATCGTGGTTGATGGCGACGCGGTCTTCGCGGCGTCCGGGGAATATCGCCTGGAGCGCGCCGATCACCATCAGGCCGACGCCTCCGCGCGCAATCTCCGCGTAAAAGGTGGCCGAACGTTCTTCGCCGCGCAGGTCGTAATTGGTATCATAGAGCGTGGTGATGGCAGGGAAGATGATGCGGTTCTTGAGTTCCAGGTTACCGATCTTGACTGCTTCGAAGAGTTGTGCCATTTCAGCTATCGGCTAGCTGGTGGGCTTTCGCCAGCTCGTCCGCCACGTCCGTCATGCCCAGCGCCGCCAGCCCAACACGTGTCTGGAGGCCTGTCTCTGCATCCCAGCCGCGGCGGCGGTAATAGTCGTCGAGCATCAGATTGAACTGCGGCAGGTCGGTGTGTTCACTCTTGTAGAGGCCGGCCGCCTTTTCCTCTTTGACCCAGCGCTCCGGCGGCTGGTCCGCCTCGCGGGTCCAGCCCTCGCGCACGTTGAAGGCCTTCTCCATGTTGATGATGCGGTGCGCCGCTTTTATCATATCGTCGCCGCTGGCCGGGATGCCGGTGGCGTGCTCCAGCAGCGCCGCGAAGTCCTCTGGGTAGATCGAGGTATTGGGCCAGTTGGCGTAGTTGAAGGAGCAGACCCCGAAACTGTCCGCCAGTGCCCGCAGGTGTTCCTGCCAGACCACCAGTGGCGGTTTGGACTCGTAATTCGTCAGTTTTACGGCACCCGCGAATAACTCCGGTTCCCCGACGTACTTATTACAGTCCGCCTCGATCTTCTGGTCCCCGGTGAAGCCGTAAAATTCCAGAGTGGGGCTGCCACGCAGGTGGTCCGGCCCACGGGCACTGACCATGTGGTTCAGCACGCCGCCCTTCTGCGGGCTGCGGTTCAGTTCGCTCATGCCCTTGCAGGTGTCGATCCAATAGGGGGCGTCCCCGCCGATGGCCTCGGCCAGCACCACCGGCCCTTCGGCCAGCAGGTTGCCCACGCCCTCACGGCGGGAGGTCAGGTCGATCAGCGTCAAGAGCGTCTCGAAATCGCCCCAATCCGGGCGCAGCCAGCGCATACCCAGCTGTTTCAACTGTGCCTTTGTCAGCGCCCCGTGTTCGTAGCAGCTCATGATGCCGCGCACCATCGCCCCCATCTCGATGACGTCCATGCCGACGCGGTTCAGCAGGGAGGTGCCGTAGGCGGCCATTTCCTTGCTCGAATTGCCCACCAGCACCGTCAGCCAGCCCTGCGTTTCGGCGTCCGGCCCCTCGCCCATGGTGCCGGCGAAGGGGCCACTGCGCACGTTGTAGAAATGGGAACAGTGCATCTGGCAGCCGGAGCAGGCCTTGAGCTTGGTCCAGTGGGTTTTCCACCATTCCTTGCCGCCGATCTCGCCCCAGCCGGGCATCGGCGGGGTGAAGAGCAGGTTCACGGTGGGATTGTCGTCGGAATAGTCCTCGATGCCACGGTCGCCGAGCACGCCGCTCAGCTTGTAGAGCTCGAACTGGCGTCCGGAGCGGATCGTTTTGGAGATGCGCTCACAGGTTTTGTAGTACTCTTCGGGGTGGGCCACCCTGACGCCGCGAGTGCCGCGCACCGCCACCGCTTTGAGGTTCTTCGAGCCCATCACCGCGCCCATGCCGGTGCGCCCTGCGATGCGCCCGTTATCGTTCACCACGCTGGCGAACTTCACCAGGTGCTCCCCGGCGACGCCGATGCTGGCCACCGCGATCTGCTGGTCCCCATGTGCCTTACGGATCAGTTCCGGGGTCTGCCAGGTGTCCTGACCCCAGAGGAAGGCGGCGTCCCGGATCTCGATCTTGTCATCCGCGACCCAGAGGTAGACCGGCCCGTCTGCCCGCCCCCGGATGACGATGCCGTCATAGCCCGCGGCTTTCAGTTCCGGGGACCAGAAGCCGCCGGAGTTGCTGTCCCCAAGGTAGCCCGAAAGCGGGGACTTGGCGCTGATGTTGTAGCGGGATGATGCCGGTGCCAGCGTGCCGCTAACGGGTCCGGCGCCGAAGACGAGCACGTTGTCCGGCCCCAGCGCGTCGGTGCCCGGCGGTATCAGGCGGAAGAGCAGCGCCACGTTGCGCCCCCGCCCGCCGATGAAATCCCGGTAGTTTTCCGCCGCTTCCAGGGTGATGGCGCGGCGACTTAGATCGACGTGAATGATCTGCCCGTAAGCGGTCATTTTGACCCCCGCCCGCCGCGCTGTCTCCTGAGGCGGGATTTCCAGAGCGGTGCGCCGTGTTCAATCTCGAAGCGTTTGCGCGCCATCACCATGTCGTCCCGGGCGTGGGTGATGGCTGCCGTCTCGGTCACCGGCAGCCGTTTCAGGGCGCCCGTCTCGCACCAGGGGATGCAGCGCGGCTCGCCGCCGCAAAGGTCGCACATCAGCGCCAATTTGCCGCTGACCTTGTCCGCGGGCAGGCTGATGGCGCCGTAGGGGCAGGCCACCAGGCAGGCGGCACAACCGTCGCAGGCGGCGTTATCGACGCGCAGGATGCCGCTCTCCGGCTGGTGCACGATGGCGTCCCGGGGGCAGGCTTCAACGCAGCGCGGCGCCTCGCACTGCTGGCAGAAGATGGGTGCGTCGACGCCCCCGTCCTCAAATTTGAGCACGCGGATGCGCGCCAGTTCGGCGCTAAAGACGCCGTGCTTCACGAAGGCGCAGACCAGCGTGCAGCTGCGGCAACCGGTGCACTTGTCAATGTCGGCGATGAGACGCCAATCAAGCGTTTTGATGCTGCCTGGTTTCATGATGCGGTCAGTCCCCGGCACCGGCGCCCGTTTTGGGTGGTGGCCGGTGAATACGAATATTCTACCCTGATTGTAGGCGGTTGCGTCAAGGGTTCAGTGAGGCGAGTCACATAACTGCACGCCTGCGCCACTGTCCCGGTCCAATAATTTGACAAACGGTGGATTCTCGTTATACCGGGGAGGTACCGGCCACGCTTAGGAGAGCAAAGCGCATGACGCTGGAAACCACCACCGAATCGCAACTCCGCTCAAGGGAGAGTGTATTGGGGAGGCTGCGGTCCCTACCGTACTTCGACACCGTCACGGACGAGGTATTGCGGGAACTGGTGCGGGACTGCGTGGTGAAGCGCTACCGCCGCGGGCAGTTCGTTTTCCTGGAAGGGGACCAGACGGACTTTTACTTCATCCTGATCGACGGCGTCATCAAGTTCCAGCAGCATACCTCTTACGGTAAGAGCATCACTCTGGCTTTCATGTATGCGGTGGAAACGTTTGGGGACATGTCCCTGTTTGATCAGGCGCCGGTGACCGCTTCCGCCCGGGCGATGACGGGCATCCAGGTGCTGCTGATATCATGGTCCGCCTTCATGAATTTCATCACCCGCTACCCGGAGGTCTCGCACTGCATCGTGAAGAACCTGGTGGGGCGGATGAAGATCATCCAGTCACGCTTCCTGGACCTGATTACCTGTCCCGCGGGGCAGCGTGTGATCAAGGTCTTGATCCCCCTGACGATGCAGTTTGGCAAGATACTGCCGTTGACACACCAGGACATCGCGGACATCACCGGTACCACCCGTGAGACGATATCCAGCAAGCTGGAAGTGTTGCAGAGCGAGGGTATCATCTCATCGCGGCGGGGCAAACTGGTGATTCTTGACGAGGAAAAGCTGAAAAAGCTGGAGCTGGTCTAACCGCCGATGCTCTCCCGGTAGAGTCTTACCTCCACCTCCGCGTCAGCCGGCAGCAGTTTCAGGTCCCGTATCAGGTCTTCCCAGCTGTAATACACCCGGTCCTGCATCACCGTGTGGCGTCCGTCTTTGAAGACCATTTCCGGTGTCAGTGCCGGCAGTGGTTGGGTCACGTCCGGGGTTTCACCGCTGATGGGAAATTGTTTGATCGTGATCTGCACGTGTCGCTCCCACCGTTAGTGTACAACATTTTGAGTGATTGGCGGAAATGCCGTTGGCGGCTTTTATTGGGTGACTGACGCCCTGGACTCGTTCCCCGGCTGCACCAGTTCCAGCAGGAAGTCACCTACCGCACCGGTGTCGAAATAAGCGATGCGGTTGCCGTTGACCATGGTGGCCTGGAAGATCAATTTCACGCCGCGGCCCGTCATCTCCGCGATCTCTTTGTCGAGGTCGCTGACGGTGAAGGCGATGTGCTGCGCCCCCTCACCGTGGGCGGCCATGAATCCCGCCTGGCGTGAGCCCTCGGACTGGGGCTCGAATAATTCGTACTCAATGGGGCCGATGTTAAGAAACTGTACCTTGAGGCGGCCCCGTTCCGGCGTGTCCAGTGTCCCCGCCATGCCCCGCGTGGCCAGACCAGCGTCGAGGTAGTATTTGGTGGCGGCCTCGATGTCCTTCACGATAAAACCGATGTGGCGTACTTTCCAGTCTTTCATGACACCCCTGAAATAGGTTAATCCGGTTTGAAAAATTCCAGCATCAGCCCCGCCAGCAGTTCCGCGGCGGTGTTGGGGGCCAGTCCACCGCCTAGGGCTGTTTTCACCTGCACGCCGGGAACCAGGCGGGCGGTTTCCTCGATGCGGTCGATGAAGGTGTCCCCAGTGGTGCTGAAGAGTAAGGTGGGGCAGCTAATCCGCGGCAGGCGCTTTTCAATCTCGTAGGCGAAGACGGCGTGGTGCCCCTCTTCGCCGCGTGGCCCGGCCAGCAGGCGCCCAATCAGCATATCGTTGAGGATTTCCGGGCTGGCGTCCGGGATGTAGCGACGCATCAGGTTCCAGGCGTCGGTGACGTGGGAGGCATCGGCCTTCACCTGTGGCGGGTCGAAGGCACCGTCGGCCAGGCGCGCGCGTCGCATTTCCTCGGTGTAGTGGGGGCAGCCGGAAAGGACCATGCCCGCCACTAGGGTGGGGTAGGCCGCGGCCACTTCAACTGCCACCGAGGCGCCGGTATGATGCCCGAAGATGCCGCAGGAACTGATGCCCTCGGCTTTGGTGAATGCCAGTATGTCCGCGGCATAGTCCTCAATGGAGTGCACGCTTGCTGGCTTGTCGGACATGCCGTAACCCAGGGCGTCCGGCGCATAGACCCTGAAATGCGGCGCCAGTAGCGGTATCAGCGCGCCGTATTCCGTGGACCAAGACGGCACCTGGTGCAGCAGTAGCAGCGGCTTGCCTTTGCCAGCCACCCTGAAATGCATCTGCCCACCGGGAATGTCTGCGTAGCCGCGTTTCATTTTGCCCCGGTTCCGATCATGCCCGGGAGCTGGCTGTCCGCGGGATGCCCGGCAGCGTCAGCCAGAGGAAACGGTAGGCGCCGCCGGCGGCCACGTTCCAGGTCACACGGGCGCCCGCAGGGATGATGAAAAAGTCACCCTGGTGCACCGTGATCTCTTTGACCTGGGTGTGGGACGTACTGGCCAGGGAGTATTTCAGGTCCGCTTCGCCGGCGATCACGTAATGCATTTCGTCATGCGGGAAGAAGCGGAACTTTGTCTCCGCAGCGGCGTATTCCCGCACCTCGGCGGCGCAATTCGCGGTGAACTGACCGCTGGTGGGCCCACTCTCGGTCACCTTGAGCACCGGTATCTCGTCCAGTATCGGTGCCGGTACGGCATCGATGTTCCCCAGGTAGTATCCCGGCCATAAATCCATCATAACTCTCCGTTTTACTCTTTATAGAGGTTGGTCAGCTGCCCCTGGTTCAGGGCGGTGCCCGGCATCAGGCCGCAGATGCGCCGCAAGGGGCTCTGGTCCCAGATCTTGAATTCCACGATGGAACCGATCGGGGTGATGAAGAAATCACCGACGCCGACGTGCATCTTCTTTTCCACCTGGTTCTCGGTCGATGCCAGGGTATAGGTCACGTCGGCCTCACCCTGGATGATGTAATGGAACTCGTCGAAGGGGTACATCCAGGTGATCGCGGTACCGGCGCCGAACTGCTCCATCACGATCAGGCCGTTGGCCGTCAGCAGGGAGCCGCGCTTGCCGAAAAGAAAGAAGCTACCGCTGGCGGACTTTGTCTCGCTGAGTGGCTCGATGGAGGTATCCATGCGGATTACCGGCATTTCGTCCAGGATCGGCTCCGGGATGGTGCCCATCTTACCCAGGTAATAACCAGGCCAAAGTGACATATTACTCTCCTCTCGGCGCGCGCATGAACCCCGTTTCAGGCTGCCCCGGAACGCGTACAGGGGCAGTCTATCGGTGTCCGGGACGGCGGTCTGTGAGAATCATCACAGAAACCCGGCCCCGTGTGCGCCACCCTACGGCCAGCCGCAGGCGGTGGCATTTTCTCTGGCCGCGCACTATAATGGAGCCGCCCCTGTGAGTTTCACCACCAAGGAGCAGATGATGAACCAGGACGAAATTCAGGAATTAACCGCGGAAGGGTACCCGGTGCTGACGCGCAAGCTCTGGCGCATCGGGGCAGCGGCGCCGGTGAAGCTAGCGTCGGGCAGCGTCGCCTACCACATGGGCACCATCGAGAACCTTTCCGTCAATATCATCGAGAGCCAGCCCGGCATCGAATTCGAGGACCCGGGCCATCCTGAGGAGTGCCTGGTACTGGTGCTCGAGGGGCTGGTGCTCTACGAGAATGCGCGTTCCGTGCGCCGCGAGGAAGCGGTCTTCCACCTCCCGAATAAACCGTACCGCGGCAAGTACGCGGGCACCGAATCGGTCCGCCTGCTCTCGATCAAGATCACGCCCAAGCCGGGCACTAAGCCGCCGAACGCGGACCTGATGCAGCGTGTGATACGCCTGGTGGACGTGGAACCCTTCAAGATCGCCTTCGCCACCGGCACTTCACGCCGCATTCTGGTGCAGACGGAGAACGTCTCCGCCAGCGTCGGGGAGAACTGGCCGGTGATGGAATTTGAGGACCACGGCCACTGGGACCCGGAGATCGTCTTCGGGATTGAGGGCAAGCTGGAATACCTCGACGGCCGCTCGGTACGCCCCGGTGACATGGTCACCAACGGCTACAACGTGCCCCATCCCGGGCGTTACGGCGGCCTCGGCCCCCGGGTGCGCGTGCTCGAGGTCAGCACTTCGCTCTACCGCGTCGGCGCCGGCTTCCAGATGAACGGTGAACTGCTGCCCGGCTACCGCAACGGCTGGCACCAGCAGACGCTACAGGAGAAATTGGCGGAGACATATGACGACGCATAAACCCGACCTCGAGAAAATCGTGAATACGGTCTGCTCCAGCCACTGCGGGGGCACCTGCCCGTTACGGGCGCACGTCAAGGACGGCGTCATTCTGCGCCTGGAGACGGACGCGGATTTCCGGGCCTGCGTGCGGGGCCGGGCCTACCGGCAGCGGGTCTATGGGCCGGACCGTATCAAACAACCCCTGAAGAGGGTCGGGGAGCGCGGCGAAGGTAAGTTCGAGCCCATCAGCTGGGATGAGGCGCTGGACACCGTGGCCGCGCAGATCAAGCGCGTCGCCGCGGAATATGGGCCCGCCGCGGTGGCCAACATCACCTCCGCCGGTGACATCGTGCACCTGCACAATACCGCCCTGCTGGACACTGTGCTGGGTAAATCCGGCGGCTTCAGCGGCACCTGGGGCATGCATTCCGCTGAGGGCGGCTGGTTCGCCGCCATGGTTACTTACGGGTCCTGGGCCTCGGGCAACACCCGTGATGACCTGAAGAACGCCGCGCTGATCATCCTCTGGGGCTGGAACCCCGCCGTCACCATCTGCTACGACAACACCGCCTGGCACCTGGCGCGGGCGCGTGATGCGGGGGCCCGTATCGTATCGGTGGACCCCCGCCACAGCAATACCACCGCGGCACTGGCCGAAGAGTGGATTCCGATCCGCCCCGGCACGGACGCCGCGATGCTGATCGCGATGGCCCACGTCATCCTTACCGAAAACAGGCATGACCAGGCATTTCTGGACCGTCACACCACCGGCTTCGAGCATTTCCGGGATTACGTGCTGGGCAAGACGGATGGTGTGCCCAAGACGCCGGCCTGGGCGGAGGAGATCACGGCGGTACCGGCGGCCACCATCACCAGCCTGGCCCGTGATTACGCCAGCGCCAAACCGGCGGCATTGATGGACGGCATCTCGCCGGGGCGCACCGCCTACGGCGAACAGTATCACCGGGCCGCGGTAGCACTGGCGGCAATGACCGGTAACATCGGTAATTCCGGTGGTAATGCGCCGGGCTTCGCCTGCCTCGGCGGGCCGCTGCTCAACCTGGGGATACGGGTCGGGGACCGCGTGCCGGACCACGGCAACCCGGTTGACGATTCGCCCCCACGCCCGCTGGCCGAATTCGCCAGCATGGGTGGCCTCAGTGCCACCAGGGTCAACCGTTTTGACCTCGCCGACGCCATCCTCAAGGGACGTGCCGGCGGCTACGCCACGGACTATCACCTGCTTTACATCGCCAACTGCAATTACGTCAACCAGTGCGCCAACACGAATAAGATCGTGAAGGCGCTGAAGAAGCTGGATTTCATCGTTGTCCAGGAGCAGTTCCTGACCGCCACCGCACGTTATGCGGACATCATTCTTCCCACCAATACGATGATGGAACGCAACGACGTTTGCGGCGGCGGCATCGCGCCGTTCTACGGCTTCCTGAACCAGGTGATCGATTCCATCGGGGAGTCCCGATCCCACCTGGAGATCGCCCAGGGGCTGGCGGACCGGCTCGGCATTGACGGGTTGGCGGACAAGACCGACGAAGACTGGCTGAAGGAGGTGGTTGACGGCTGTGAGGCGCTGCCGGATTACGACGCCTTCAAGGAAAAGGGCGTGCACAAACTGAAGCTGGACAAGCCCTACGTCGTCTTCGAGGAGAACATCGCTTCGCCGCAGACGAAGCCGTTCAGGACCCCTTCCGGTAAGATAGAGATCTATTCCCAGATACTGGCGGACCAGCAGAACCCGATGCTGCCACCGAGCCCCCAGTACATCGAGACCTGGGAGAGCCTGAATGACCCGCTGGCCGAAAAATACCCGCTGCAACTGGTGACGACGCATACCATCCGGCGGGCCCACACCCAGTTTGAGAACCTGCCCTGGCTGCGGGAGCTTTACCCCCAGGCGCTTTCGCTGCATCCGGTTGACGCTGCGGCGCGCGGCATATCGGACGGAGACGAAGTGCGCGTTTTCAATGACCGCGGGGAGATCATCATCGAGGCCCGGGTGACACAACGTATCCTGCCCGGCGTGGTGGACGTGCCGCAGGGTGCCTGGTATCGCCCCGACGCGGAGGGCCGGGACCGTGGCGGCTGCGCCAACGTGCTCAGCCTGGACCGTATCTCGCCGGGTGGCGCCTTCCCCAGCAACACCTGCCTGGTGCAGGCCGAGAAGTTCCAGTAGCGCTACTTCAGGAAATTGACGATCGCGGCGGCGAAGTCTTCCGGGTTTTCGCGCGCGATCAGCGCCCCCGCCCGCTTGATGACTATCGTTTCCGCTTGCGGCACCAGGCTCATGGTGGCGGCCTGACGTTTGATAAAAGTGTCGTCCTCGCCGTAGACCAGCAGGGTGGGGCATTTCAGTTTTTTCAGGCGCGGTAATTCGTCGTAACGGAAAACCCCGTGGTGTCCCTCTTCGCCCCTGACCCCGGCCATCATCTGCGCCGCCAGAAAGTTGTGCCAGTCAACCGGCGCGGCATGGGCCATGTTCGTTTTCAGGCGCCGCCAGCTCTCCAGCAG
The DNA here is from genome assembly GCA_964589255.1 of uncultured Dehalococcoidales bacterium. Lineage (GTDB taxonomy): Bacteria > Chloroflexota > Dehalococcoidia > Dehalococcoidales > SURF-40 > CAZPSW01. The sequence goes on along the minus strand of CAZPSW010000004.1, from coordinate 9,334 downwards.
GTATTCCCCGTCGGGGCTAATGCGTATCGGGGCGTAGCGCTTCAGGCGTTCCTCGCGTTCACCGGGCTCGTAGTAGGGGCAACCGGACAGCACCAGCCGCCGCACCGTTTCGGGGTAAGTGGCGGCCAGTTCCAGGGCGATCGAGGCACCGGTATGGTGCCCCGCCACGTGTGACGGCACCATGCCCAGTGCCGTCATGATCTCTAACACGGAGGCGCCGTATTCCGGGATTTCATAGGCGTGTGGCGGGTAATCGGACATGCCGTAGCCAGGCGTGTCCGGGGCCACCACACGGAAGTGCGCCGCCAGCAGCGGCATCAGCACGTTGTACTCCTCGGAGGAAAAAGCCGTCTGGTGCAGCAGTAGCAGGGGTTCGCCTTCGCCCGCGGTACGGTAATGCACCTGGCCGGTGCTGATGCGGATGTAACCTCGTTCCAAGCCATGCTCCCTGGTCCCGCCCAATTGAGCGGGCAGCGTCACGCCGCGGTGCCACCGGCGGCGGCTGGTCCCGCTGGGCCCGCGGGCAGCCCGAATTCCTGCCAGCGGTCGTCGACCTGGGTCACAATGTTCGGGGGCGACGAATTGCATTCCGGTGAAACGCGGCGCCCACCCCAGGCCGGGTTCGTGGGGTGTGTCGTCCAGTCAACGGTGGCGTCGAAGAGCACCTTGTTCTGCAGCGCCTGGCCGTAGGCCATCTCATATTGCGCGTCCGCCGAAAGGGACGGGTCCACCGGCGGTCCCAGTTCCATGGGAAAGGTCAGGATGCCGCGCACCGGGTCAATGTTGTAATGGATGGCGCGCATCACCTGGGCCGGGTCGTGGATGTCGAACTCACGGTTGTCGTCCACCACCACCACGAATTTGAGTTGCGTCACCGCCATGCGTGATCCCCAGAGCGCGGCGGCCACGTGCCGTGCCTGCCCCTGGTAGGTCTTATGTATCTTCACCACGGTGAAAGTGCCGCGCTCCACGTCGATGATGCCGGGGATGTCCTGTGCCTCCAGGATGTTATAGATCAGGGCGGCGTCGGAAAGGTGACGCATCGCCCAGGGTTCGTTGACGCCGCCGCGGAAGACCGGGTCATCACGGTGCGTGATGCAGTCCGCGGTGGCCACCGGGCGCGGGCGCGGGTTGGCGTAATAGCCGGTGTCCTCGCCGAACGGGCCCTCGATGTCAAAGCTGGCCGGGTCGGTATCGAGGTGCGCCTCGATCACGATCTCCGCCGAAGCCGGTACCAGCAGGTCCGAGGTCTCGCACTTCACCAGCGGCACCGGTTCCCCCATCAGGGACCCCATGATCTCGTATTCCGGCGCCATCAGGTGCATGCCGCCGGCGATCATCATAGCCGGGTCCCAGCCGAAGACAAAGGCCACCGGCATCGGCTGGCCCATGCTTTGATATTTGAAGAAGTGGGTGCCCCAGTTCTGGGCCGGTGACAGGGAGACGTTGATGCGGTCCCGGGCGCTGGTGAAACCACGGTAGGCGCCTGCGTTTAGCACCCCGGTATCCGGGTCCGCGGTCACCGTGACGCACCAGGTGTTAATGTAGCGCCCGGCGTCCAGTTCGTGCCATTTCGGGGCCGGAATCTGGAAGAGGTCAATGTCACCGCCCCGGATGATGTTCTCCTTGACCGGCCCGCTGGCTACCGTCTGCGGCGGCACCTGGACCTTGAAGCGCTGGCGCAGCGTCTCCACAATCACCTCACGGGTGGTGTCCCGTGGCAGGTCCAGCGCCATCGCCAGGCGCGGGAACGTGGTCAGGGCATTGGTTAGTACCTGGCGGCACCACGTCCCCTGGTGGTCCTTGATGTTCTCAAAGAGTAGAGCCGGACCCCCGGCACGAATGTTTCGCAGGTGAATTTCGCAGAGTTCCAGGTTCCAGTCCACCTCGGCCTTGATGCGGTGCAGGTCACCGGCGGCTTCCAGTTTTGCGATCCAGCTCCTCTGGTCTCTCGGCATGGTCTCCCCCTGATGCTGAAATACGGTGGTTTACGGATTTGAATAAAGTAGCACGGGGCGCCTCGAGGGTATGTGACTGCAATCACTTTAGGCGGACGGGTGCCCGGCAAACTATTGACAGCGCAGGCGTGATACATTATCGTTGTTTCACCGCATACCGGTGACGCCTGAG
>CAZPSW010000004.1:0-7194 GCA_964589255.1 uncultured Dehalococcoidales bacterium | reverse complement strand
AGAAAAGGAGTCATCATGCCAAAGGTTAAACTGGGTCCCCAGACGGCGGTCTACCCCATGCCGGCGCTGCTTATCGGCGCTGACGTTGACGGTAAAGCCAACTTCATGACCGCGGCCTGGGCGGGCATCGTCTGCAGCCAACCGCCGACGCTGGGGGTCTCCTTCCAGAAAAACCGGCACACCTTGAAGGGCCTACGGCAGACGGGCACCTTCTCCGCCAACGTGCCGCGCGAGGACCAGATCAGGGAGGCGGATTACTGCGGCATCGCCGGCGGACGGCGCGTGGACAAGGCCGGCGTCTGCGGCTTCAACGTGTTTTACGGCGTATTGGAGAACGCGCCGCTGATCGCGGAATGCCCGCTCAACCTGGAGTGCCGCGTGACCCGGGAAATACACCTGGGAAGTCACTACCTGGTGCTCGGTGAGATCGTGGAGACACACGTCAGCGAGGCCTGCCTGACTGACGGCCAGCCGGACGTGACGAAGATCAAACCGCTATGCTACGCCGAGGGAGGACATGACAGTTATCACGGCGTGGGGCCGGAACTTGGCGTCGCCTTCAAGGTGGGTAAAGCGCTGGCCCGGAAGTGGGGCCGCACTTTCACTTCAAGTCCCAATTCCGCGCCGACGTGCCACACCGCCCGGACCAGTGTTTCCGACCGCGGTGAGTAGAATAGGTGCCCCCGGCAGGCGCAATCGGTGGCGCCGAAGCCAGGTACCACCGGGAGGCTTGCCGCCAGTCGCCGCGCCAGGGCGCATTCCATGTTTTCCGTGGTCACCGCCCAGGCCACGGCACGGATGCTGGTGGCCGCCCGCAGGAAATCGAGGTGCCAGTGGCTTATCTTGTGCCGCCGCAGGTGACGCCCCAGGCGCGGTGCCAGCCCCCGCTGTGCCGAGCCCACGTAGCCGTAACAGCCCGCCGCCAGGTTGAAAACCCGGCCACTGCGTACCCGGATGCGGCGCGGGCGCGTTAATCCCAGCACCACCAGGTAAATGCCACCGGCCTGCGGGAGTTTCGCGGACGGGCTTACCGGTCACCCCGGAACAGGCGCCGGCAGTACTGCGGCAGCCGGCCACTGCGGCCCAGCAGCCGGGCTACGGTGGCTAAGCCGATCACCGCGCCCAGCACCGCGGCGAGCAGAAAACCACGATTTGGAGTCCCACTTCCAGTTTTTGACGTCATCAGCACCTCCCCGCGCCGCGCCGCGGCAACCGCCCGTATTCTCGGCGCCGTGGGCCGGTCTGTCAAGTGCTTGACGCGGGCCTCTGCACGGCGCCAGAATGTGCTCATGACCGATTATGTTCACGGCTATTCGGCGCGGGAGAGCCAGCGCCTGGGTGACCAGGCGGCGATCCTGGCGCAGCTATTGCACCAGGGCACCGCTTATGCCGTAGGACACCGCGTGCTGGAAGCAGGTTGCGGCGTTGGTGCGCAAACACTAGAACTGGCGCGGCGCAACCCCGGGGCCCGTTTCACCTCGGTCGACATCTCTGAACAATCGCTTTCGCAGGCACGGACCAGGGCCACCGCGCAGGGTCTGGACAACGTCACCATGGAGTGTGCCGACGTGACGTGCCTGCCATACCCCGACGCGGCCTTCGACGACGTCTTTGTCTGCTTCCTGTTGGAGCACCTGGCGGACCCGGACGCGGCGTTGGCGGAGCTAAAGCGCGTGCTGCGCCCAGGTGGCAGCCTGACCGTGATCGAAGGGGACCACGGTTCCTGCTTCTGGTCCCCGCGCGGTGAAGCCGCGCCGCTGGTCTGGCAATGCCTCATCGAGGAGCAGCAGGCGCTGGGGCATCACCCGCTGATCGGGCGTGAACTCTACCCGTTACTGCGGCGCGCCGGTTTCGCGGCGCCGCAGGTGACGCCGCGCTGGCTCTACGCCGATGCCGCACAACCGGAACTGCTGGTGGGCGGTATTGATCGTATCTTTGTACCGATGGTGGCCACCGCGCGCCAGGCATCGCTCCAGGCCGGCCGTTGCGACGCCGCCACCTGGGAGCGCGGCATGCGGGAGATGGCGAATGTCGCCGGGGACAGGTCGGGCAGTCTTTTTTATACCTGGTTCAAGGGCGTCGCCCGGAAATAAACGGGCCACCGGTGGCGGCATTATCCCCCTAATATTACCGGTACTAAAGGTTGACTGGACATAACGTTCTAGACCGTTTATAATATTGTATGTTGACAGGGACGATGGTTTGTGCCTGAATATCGACAAGTTAACGGCGGCGCGCCAGCCGCCACCAGAGAAGCATGAAGTTACTGATAATCGGTTGTGGGCAGTGCGGCGGCAGGATCGCGGACCAGTTCGCCCGTTTGAACGCCCGGTCCCGGGTGCAGCGCGGCATTGAGATCGTGACCGGGGTCTATGCCGTGAACACGGACGTGGCTGACCTTTCCGAGCTGCGTTACGTGCGCTCTGACTACGGGCACCGTGTCTTGATCGGCAACAATCGCACCGGCGGCCACGGTGTGGGCAAGATCAACGAACTCGGGGCCGAGGTCGCCAAGGAAGATGCGGACAAGGTCATCGACGCCATCCGCAACACCCCCGACTTCGCGGAGACGGACGCCTTTCTGCTGATCTCCAGCGCCGCCGGCGGCACCGGCTCCGGAGCCATCCCCACACTGACGCAGCAGATCAAAGAACGCTACGTGGTGAAGCCGGTATACAACCTCATTGTGCTGCCCTTTCAGCATGAGGAACTGACCGAGGAACGCACCGTTTACAACACTGCCACCTGCATCAAGTCCTCGTACCTGGTGGCGGACGCCGTCTTCCTGGTGGACAACCAGCGCTACGTGCGCAAGAACTACACCCTGAAGGACAATCTGTCTAAGATCAACACCTCGGTGGTGGCGCCTTTCTACGACCTGCTCTGCGCCGGCGAGGAAAAAAAACGTGAGAATATCGGGGCCAAGATCATGGACGCCGGGGACATCATCCAGACGCTGGTGGGCTGGACGGTGATCGGTTACGGTGAGGTCAAGGTGCCCCGCATTAAATTATCCCTCGGGGGCCGTACCCATTTCCGGGACAAGATGACGGAAACGAATAAGGGTATTCAGGCGCTTCAGGGCGCGATGAGCGAATCATCCCTCAAGGTGGCCCCGGCGGACGCCCGCCGCGCGCTCTACCTCGTCTCCGGCCCACCCAAGGAACTCAACATGGACATGGTGCGCAGTCTGGGCAGCTTTACCAAGGCAATCGCCACCGACGCCATCATTCGGACCGGGGACTATCCCCGGAAGCGGGATTCAGTGGGAGTGACGCTGATCATGAGTGAACTCGCCAACGTCAGCCGGGTGATGGACTACTTCTCCAAGACCATAAACTATATCAACGTTGCCAGGCGCCGCATAGGCGGGGCGGAAATGGAACAACGCACTCTGGAAGACATCTTCCGCGATATCCCGTCACTCCTGAGCTAGCCAGGAGGCTGCCCGGGTGAATCCAGCCCCACTTGATCTCGTTAATGGTGCCTAGGCGCCGGTAGCACGAATGAACATACTCCAGGCCTGATCCACCGTGCGCTGGCGTTCGCCCCAGGCCTCATCGATGCCGGCGTTGCGTGTGTCCAGGGCACCCTTTACCCGGTCCGCGAACTCCTTTTTGGCGTTCTCTTTGGCCACCGCGCAGGCCTCGTCAGCTTTCTGGTTGGCGTTGTCCAGGGACCTGGTGGCCTGCGTTATGGCGCGCGCGTAGGCCGCGTCGATCTCTTTCTCCGCCGCTTTGTAGTAGGTCTCCACCTGTTCTTCGTTCTCGCGGTAGGCGCGGGCGACCTCTTTCTGTGCCTCCATGTAGGCGCTGTAGGCGCGCTCCGCCTGGGCCAGGACGTTGTCCAGTGAGCCCTTGACGTTGGCCATGGGACCGCTGGCGGACGTGGTCGCCGGTTCCGGTGCCGCGACGGGTTCGATCTCGGCGACGGGTTCGATCGCCGCTTCCGGGGCCTCGTCCGCCACTTCCGGCGCTACCACCGCGGCCACCACCTTCTTTGCTTGTGCCTTGGGATTGGTCATAGATTACCCCCTGTATTTTCGCTCCGGATACCGTGTTACCGCGAATACACCGGTGCCTCCGTTGTCCTTATTCCGCATCTTCCTCGTCTTCCCGGGGCCGTTCCTTGCTGGCGGCGTACATTTGCGTCAGTTTCTGCATCCGCGTGGTGATACGTCTCTGGATTTCCTCCTCGCCAGAGGCTGCCGGGGCCGCCTTGCCACCACGGCTGATGACCTCTTCCACCAGCCTTACCGAGGCGCCATCGGCCTCCCTCGGCGGTTCGTCTGAGGTGGCTTCGTCGTCAGTGGCCGGGTCCTCGTCATCGTTTTCCAGAGCCGCGATCGGTTCCAGGTCAAGCTCGCCCGCCTCCCCGGTCTCGTCTATCAGGTCCTGGAAGCTGTGCAGCAATCCGTTCACCGTCAACCGCGCGTTGTCGGATACCAGACTGATACGGTCGTCGACGCTGGCGGCGGCGGCGCCAGTGCGCTGTACCGCTTCTTCGGTGAGTCGTGAAGTCTCCTGGGTATTGTTCATCACTTCGGTGAAAATCTTGGCGGAGACATCGGCGAAATCCTTGGCGGTGCGGCGTGCTACGTTCGCTGCCCGGCGCGCGATCTTGATTGAGGCTTCGGCGGTTTCGCGGGCGGCGGCGGCGACGCTCTCGGAGCGGTCGATCGCCTCACGCGAGGCGCGTACCGCCACGTCGACGGCTTCCCGCGCGGAGGCCATTGCCGCCTCGGTCATTTCGGCCATCGCCTCTTTTGCCGCGGCCACCGCTTCCTGCATGTTCTGGTTCACCTGGTCAATTTTGGCAATCGCCTCCCTGGAGGTCTGGCCGGCTTCCTCGGCGGTGGCCGCCGCGGAGCGGGTGATCTCGTCGGCCCGGGAGACGGCGTCCTGGGATACCTGTACCGCTTTCTCGCTGGCCTCGGTGGCCGCCTGTGCCGCGGTTTCGGCGCGTGACGCCGCCTCTTCAGACTGGCGCCGCGCGTCTTCCGCGGCCTCACTGGCTTGCTGTCCCGCGGCGGCGGCGCGGTCGGCTGACTCTCTGGCGGTATTTCCCGCGGCTTCGGCGGCGGTGATTGCCGCCCGGCTGGAGGTCTCAATGTAACGCACCGCTTCGCGGGAGGCCTCGGCCGCTTCCTCGGCGGCCTGACGGGCGGCGCGGCCGGACTCCTCGGACCGGAGCACCGTCTCGCGGGTAATCTGCTTTGATGATTGTACCGTGTCCTTGGCCCAACGGGCCGTTTCGGTGGCCTTGTCCACGGCCACTTCCTGGGCGCGCTTGGCGGCGTCCGCCGCTTCCTTGGCCCACTTGCCGGCTTCTTCGGCCTGAGCCATCGCCCGCTCGAAGGACTTGTTGGCGGCATCCGCCGCTTCCTGGGTGACGCGTACCACGCGTTCGGCACGGCGTACCGCGTCCTGGGAGGCCTTCTTGGCGGCCTCTGAGGTGACACGGGAGGTCTGGCTTGACTCTTCGGCCTGTGAGGCGGCCTCCTCAGAAAAGCGGGTTGCCTCCTCCGCCATCTCGTTGGCGGCTTGCGACATCTCCGTGGAGCGGTCGATCGTTTGCTGCGCCTTGTCGACGGCCGTTTCGGCCAGTTCCCTGGAGCGCTCAGCGGCGGTCTCAACCCGGGTCGAGACCGAAGTGAATTTCGTCAGTAGATCCTCGGCGGCCTGGCGAGACTGGCTGACGGTGTTCTCGGACTGTGCCATCACCTCTTCAAAGGCGCGGCGTGCCGCCTCGAATTCCTGGTGCGAGCGCTTGATCACAGCCTCGACGCGGCCACCGGCTTCCTGGGAGGCACGGGTGGCGGCTTCGGCGGACTTGTGCGTTTCCTTGCTGATACGGTCCGCCATGACAATGGCTTCCTGGGAAGCCACCACTGACGCTTCGGCGGCCTCCTGCGCCAGTTGACCCAGCTGTTCGGCCCGAGCAATCGCCTTCGCGAAGATGCCCGTACCACCCTGTTTGGCCCCATCGTCCTGGGTTACCACCGGGACGATCGTGGCGGCCCCGTCCCGCTTGGGTCGCGCCGGGGCTTTCTTCTTTTCGACTTGCTTCGCCATACCCCGTATCCAACAGCAATACTCGGGTCTTGAAACTACAGGCATATATTCTATGGTATATCGGGGAAATTATCAATATGCCTTTGCCGGCGTGGCCCCGGCATCCTCCAAAAGTAATATTCCGCGCCCCCTTAGGGTGGGTAATCCGCGCCGATACCGCACCAATTGAGCGTACGTCCCGGGACAGGGAGGACATCCCAAACCCGAAACGGGTGGTGGAAAATATATTTTCCGTACGTGCCGGCACCAGCGGGTTGGTGTAATTAGTCTATTGATAAGGGGTTATCAATACCGGATAATCTGGTCTAGCATGGCAATCTAGTTGGGAAGGGGTGGCAGTACGGTCGTCTGATTCGCCATTGCGGCGCGCCTGTCGGGCACCGTGCCATCCGGCTGCACGGCCTCGCGGAGTTCGCGCAGCAGGGCGGTAATCTCCGGGCGCAGCGCCTGGCATTGATCGCAGGTGAGGGCCACTTCGTCGAGCTTGTCAACCATGCCCCGCAAAAGCCGGTAACTGGAAGCGTTTGGCCTGCCCCGGCTGCAGCAAGGTGGTCAGCCGGTCGATCTCGGCCACCGTATCGGCATGCCACTTGATGTTGGTCCCCATGCGCGGTAACTCCAGGCGTGCCAAACCGGGCCACGGATTTAATTAACCTGTTGCCACCCCATGGACGCAGTACCAGGTCTCGCCTTCAATGGTCTTCTTGTCCACCAGTCCCTCTTCGACCAGGTTGTCCAGCGAACCGCGGAAGGTCATCACCACGCCGGCGTTGTACATGATGCCGGTGTCCGAACTCTCGTCCTCGTTCCAGTTGCCCAACTGTTTGGCGATCTCGATCGGCTGGTAGGCATCCCCCAGGTGTTCGGAAAGAAAGAGGATGATCTGGTACCTGGTCTTGTCCAGGCCCTTGTTGAATTGGTCTCTTGAGATTGGCATTTCAGTCCTCCGTCAGGTGTTTCAATGGTGCTGGCCGTCACTGGAACCAGGGCACCGGTGCTGGTTGCTCCACTAAAATACCACAAACCGCGGCTTTTTTTAAGTGCTGACCGGAAATATATTTTTACAGTAGTGCACAGCCCCCAAAATTATGCTTAAATGGGTGGCCATAAAAGTTGCCAG
>CAZPSW010000003.1:3134-24520 GCA_964589255.1 uncultured Dehalococcoidales bacterium | reverse complement strand
GCAGACACCGGCACAGTTTTACACCGCGCTGCGGGAACTCCGGCGGGCTTAGGCGACCCTCGTCAGTCGACCACCGCGTCGATGATCACGGACTGCCCTGCCGCCAGCTTGGCGAACGCCTGGGGCAGTGTTTTATCCATTTCTTCGGGACGCGCCACGCGGTAGCCCTGCGCGCCGTAGGCGGCCGCCAGGGCGGCGTATTCGGGCAGCGGTGTGAAGTCAGCACCCAGATAGTCATCGTGTTTCACCGCCCAGCCATCGGGGCGGTAGCGCCGCAGGCCGCCCCGGATGGCGCCGTAGCCGCCGTTATTCAGCACCACCGTCAGCAGCGGCAGACCGTATTCTTGGCAGGCCCCCAGCGTCGCCAGCACCGGGTTGTAAGTGAAGGTGCCGTCTCCCACGATGTAGACCACCGGCCTCTCCGATGCCGCCAGTTTGACCCCGGCGGCATAGGCCATGCCGATGCCCAGGCCACCGCTGCCGACCTTGAGGTAACTTTCCGGGTCTCCCAAGTAGCGGCGCACCAGGCCACTTTGGGAGATGGCATCGTCAACCACGATGGCATCTCCCGGCAGGGCGTCGCGCAGGCGGATCAGGAAATCGCTGGCGGCCAGCGTCCGGGATGACTTTTCGGCCCCGGCCTGGCGCTGCCAGCCCGCCGTCATCTCCTGGTGCGAGGCGGCTAGTGTGCCGCGGCGCGTGGTGCGTGCCCCGGCCTCGGCATCCGCACCCTTCAGCGTGGCTTTCACGGCCTCGTTCAGGGCACTAAGGTTGGCCTCGATGTCTCCCGGGACACGGCTCTTCGTGCGGTAGCCCCAGAAAGGCAGTCGTGTTTTCAGCACGTCATCGTCAATCAGGATCACGTTACAGTCCGGCGCCAGCGGCGCCGCGGGCGGGAACCAGGGCGTGGTGACGCCCGTCAGCAGGATCACGTCAGCGGCCTTCAGCGCCGCCTCCGGGCAGCGGCCCTGGTAGAGCGGGTGGGCGGGTTCAATGTTGACGTAGAACGGATCGACGCCGTCATAGACCGGGGCCGCCAGCGCCTCCGCCAGATCGGTCAGGGCGTGCACCCCGGCGCCGGTACGTCCGGCGTATTCCGAGATGATGATGGGGTGACGTGCCTCTGCCAGCGCCCGCGCCAACGCCGTCATATCGGGCGGGGGCGGTGCCTGCGACGGGCCCACCACCGGTGGCTGGTGGCTGGCTGCCATCTCCGAAAGCAGCAGGGAGCAGGGCAGCCCGACGTAGGCCGGCCCCCACGGTAATTCCCGGGCGATGGCGGCGCCACGGGCCACCGCATCGCTCATGGTGGCCGGTACCGTCGCCTGGGTGCTCCACTTGACGTAGTCCTTGACGAAACTGCTGGAACTCTGGGTATCGGCCAGGCGGCTGACCCAGATCCAGCCGCTGTTACCGATGGCATCATGGTCACTGGTGAGGGCGTCGCCGCCGAGTAGCAGTAACGGGGACTTGGCGTGGTAGGCGGCGCGGATCGCCATTGCCGCGTGCAACGGGCCGACGGCGCTGTGCAGCAGTACCGCGGCCACTTTGCCGGTATACCGCCCGTAGCCGTGGGCGATGGCCACCGCCACCGTCTCGTGGCGGCAGTTGACATAACGCGGGACAGGTTCGCCATTGGCACGTGCTTCCGCCAGCGCGTCGAGTACCACCACCCATTCCGTGCCGGGAGAGCCGGTAATCAGGGCCACCCCATTCGCCTGGAGCGTTTCCAGCAGTGCGTGTCGGTGTGTCATCGTCGCCTCCGTCAGGATCTGTCGCGCCGTCCTTTCAGGTTACCACAGGGTTCCCGGTGACATCGTCAGGGGCATTACTCCAGCACCCCGTCCGCCAGCAGGGACACGAACCCCGTGTCGGTGAGGCCGAGCAGGCCGACGGCGATGTCTTCGTTGTGCTCCCCGAGGAATGGCGCGCGCCTGATCTGGTACGGGGTTTCGGACATTGCCACCGGCCAGCCGCTGTAGGAGAAGCGGCCAAAGTCCTCGTGTTCCAGCGGGCGGTAGAAATGGGCGTGGGCCAGCTGCGGGTCGGTGGCCAGGTCCTTGCCCGTCTGCACCGTCCCGGCGGCGATACCGGCCGCCTGCAACCGCCGCGTCACCTCCTCAGCGGTATAGCTCTCACTCCAGGCGTCCACCAGGGCGTCCAGCGCCGTGGCGTTGGCGATTCGGTCATCGAGGGTGGCGAAGCGTGCCTCGGCGGTCCAGGCCGGGCTGCCGATGGCCTCGCGGAAGCGCCCCCAATCGTCTTCGCCAAAGACGCAGATGGCGCACCAGCGGTCTTCGCCGAGGCAGCGGTAGACGCCGTGCGGCGCGCCGTGGGGGGAACGATTCCCGTGGCGCGGTGGCATCCGGCCGCCGGCCTGGTAGCCCAGTAGCAATGGGCTCATTAACGGCACGGTGGCTTCGAACTGTGAGGCGTCGATGAACTGCCCCTGGCCGCTGCGCCGGCGGTAGTCCAGTGCCGCGATCACCGCCAGCGCATTGGTGCGCGGGGCGATGAAATCCGTGATCGCGAAGCCGGGGAACTGGGGCATGCGGTCCGGCGTGCCGGTCAGGGAGGGCAGGCCGGAGAGCGCTGTCAGCGGCACCCCGTAGAGTGGCGTGCCGCCGAAGGGCCCGCTCTGGCCGTAGGTATCGGAACTGAGCATGATGATGCCCGGATTAATACGCTTCAAGTCCTCGTAACCCAGACCGAGGCGGTCCATCACGCCACCGGCGAAGTTCTCCGTCACCACGTCAGCCCATTTCACCAGCCCCTCCAACACTTCCATGCGGCGCGGGTGCTTCAGGTTCAGGGTCAGGCCCATTTTACCGGCGTTGACGTGGTAGTAGCAGGCGGAGCGGTCCGGTGATGAGGTATCCCCGATGAAGGGGCCCATCTGGCGGTGCCAGTCCATGCGGGTGGCGGACTCGACGCGAATCACCTGCGCCCCGTAGCTGGCCAGCAGGGCGCTGGCCATCGGTCCCGCCTGGGCCAGCTCGAAGCCGAGCACCTTGACCCCGGCCAGCGCAGCGTCACCACTGTTCATCACGCTCGCCACCGCCGCTTTTTTGGCCACCGCTTGATCCAATAATTCCGCGTTGTGTTCCCCGATGCGTGGGGCGCGCCGCGAAATGCGGCAGGGTGAAACGCCGGGCAGGCAGAAACGGCCCGGGTGCCGCAGCTTCAGACCCAGTTCCGGGTAGTCCACCTCCTGCCAGTAGCCCCTGGCCTCCAGTTGGGGGTGCACCAGGATGTCCTCCGGGGTGTTCACCGGTTGCAGCGCGATGCGCCGCGCCAGCGCCCCGCGCAGCAGTTCCGCCTTGGTCATGGACATGAAGAGGCGGCCAAAATAACCGTGGATACGGTCCACCTCCGGCAGTGGCGTGCACCGCCAGTTGAGGTGCGCCCAGTCCAGGTTGCGGATGTAATCGTCGGCCAGACCCAGTTCTTCGAGCCACTTCACAAAGCGCGGATTGTCGTGGGTGGCCCCCCAGTGGCCGCCGAAGATGAGAAATGCCACGTAGCCGTCTTTGCATTCCCAGACCTGGCGCAGTTGCACTTCACTGCGGTGCACCCGGTAGAAGGAGCTGGCGCGGGTCGGTTCCTGGTGGGTGACCTCCCAGGACTCGTGGGCCAGGAAGGTGGTCTTGGCGACGCTCTGCTGCACCGCCACGTCGAGGCGCTGCCCGCTCCCGCCGTTACCACGGTGATAGAGTGCAGCCGCCAGCCCCCAAGCGGCGTCCATGCCCGCCAAAAGGTAGGCGAAATCAAGGTGAGAAATACGCACCGGGCGCCGGTCCGGGTCCCCGGTCTGTGCCAGCAGCCCGCCCATTGCCCAGCAGACCAGGTCCGAGGCCCGGTAGTCCCGGTAGGGCCCACTCTGTCCGAAGGGCGTGATGCTGACGTAGATTAGTTCCGGATTGAACGTTTTTAAATTCTCATAGCCCAGGCCCAGGCCGTCAAGGTGGCCCGGCGCGAAGGACTCGATGACGGCGTCGGCGGTGGCCGCCAGGCCCTTGAACTGGTCCCGCCCGGCGCTGGTGGTGAGGTCAATGGTGACGCCGCGTTTTCCGGCGTTGTAGGCCAGCCAGGCCAGGTTCTGTTCCGGGTCCGCCGCTTCGTTCAGGAACGGGACCAGTTTTCGGGCCGGGTCGCCGCCCGGCGGTTCAATCTTGATCACATCCGTCCCGAGGCTGCCCAGCAGGAAGCCCGCGTAGTCAAACGAGGCGCCGCTTAAGTCCAGTACGCGGTAGGGCCCGAGCATGCGTTTGTCCGCCTGGTCCATCGTTATTCCACCACGCCGTCGGCCACCAGGGCCACGAATTCCGCGTCGCTGATGCCCAGCAGTTCCGTGAAGACATACTCGTTGTGTTCGCCCAGCATCGGTGCCGGTTTGATCTCATACGGCGTCTCGGAAAGAGACGCCGGCATGCCGCTGTAGGTGAATTCACCGATGTCGCCATCGTGTGAGAGAGTGCGGTAGTAGCCGCGGGCGGCCAGGTGCGGGTCCCGGCTCAGCTCCGCGCCACCCTGTACCACTCCCGCCGCCACGCCGGCGTCCTGCAGCCGCCGCATCACCTCTTCCGGGGTCATGGTACTCGTCCAGGTGGCCACCAGTTCATCCAGCGCGGCGTTGTTTTCCAGGCGGTCCGCCAGACTGGCGAAACGCGCCTGCCTCGTCCAGTCCGGGGCGCCGATGGCGCGCACGAAGTTCGTCCAGTCGTCAGCGCTGGCCACGCTGACGGCGCAGTAGCGCCCTTCACGGCAGGGGTAGAGGTTGTGCGGCGCCGCGTTCACGTCCCGGTTGCCGATGCGTTCCAGTTCGCCGTCGTTGAGCTGGTGGTGCAGCAGTACCGGGGCCAGGAAATGCACCGTCGCCTCGAACTGGGAGGCGTCCAGGTAGCAGCCTGCGCCCGTGCGCCGCCGTCGGTCAAGGGCCGCCAGCATCGCCACCAGCCCGGCGCGCGGGGCCGTGAAATCGGTGATCACGAAGCCGGGATATTGGGGGTTTTGTTGCGGTGCCCCGGTCAGCGTGGGCAGTCCCGTCAGCGCCGTCAGCGGGTTGCCGTGGCCCTTGTGACTGGCGTAGGGGCCGGTCTGGCCGTAGATCGCGGCGGAGAGCATCACCAGGTCCGGCTTCACCTGTTTCAGGTCGTCATAGCCCAGGCCGAGCTTGGCCATGACGCCGCCGGCGAAGTTTTCCAGCACCACGTCGGCGCGCGCCACCAGGTGTTTGGCGATCTCCACGGCCCGCGGTTTCTTCAGATTCAGGGTGATGCCGTATTTCCCGGCGTTGACGAAGAGATAGGGCACCGAGCGGTCGGGGTGCGTCACGTTGCCCACGAAGGGCCCCGCCTGGCGGTGCCAGTCCTGCCTGGTACTCGTTTCCACGCGGATTACCTCGGCGCCGTAGGCCGCCATGATGGAGGAAAGCAGCGGTGCCGCCAGCGCCTGCTCGAAGCTGACCACCCTGATGCCTTCAAGGGCCTTTGGCGTCGGCATCAGGCCACCCCCTGCCGTTTTAAGGCCGTCGCGTCGAGGCCGAGTTCCGCGTAGATTTCAGCGTTGTGTTCCCCCAGGTGCGGCGCGCGCCGCAAGGGCGGGTCGGTAGCGCCGGTGAAGAGGCAGAAGCGGCCGGGATACCGGGTGGTGACGTCCGGGTGGTCGTGGTTCACCGGCTGCCAGAACCGGCGTGCCTCGAGCTGGGGGTTGGCCAGGATCTCGCGCGGCGCGTTGATCGTTTGCAGTACGATGTGCCGCTTGAAAGCCTGGGCCACGATTTCGGTATTCGCGTGGCGGCGGAAAAGCGCCGCGAAGTATGACTGGATGCGCTCGATCTCGGCTGGCCCCAGCAGCTTCCAGTCCAGTTGCATCCAGTCGATGCCGCGGATGAAATCGTCGGCGATGCCCTCCTCCTCCATCCAGGTCAGGAAGTGCGGGTTCTCGCGGGAGCCGAACTCGCCGCCGTGGATCATGAAATAGAGGTAACCGTCCCGTGTCTGCCAGACGGTGCGCAGGTACAATTCCGTCCAGGGGATACGGTAGCTGGAGCTGCCGCGGCTGCGTTCCTGGCCGGTGACCTGGAAGTATTCGTGGGCCAGGAAGGTGGACTTGGCGACTGATTCCTGGAGCGAGACGTCGACGTGCTGCCCGCGCCCTGCGGCCCCGATCCCCCCGCGCCACCAGAGGGCGATCAATGCCCCCCAGGCGGCGTCGAGGCTGCCCACCATGTAGGCCAGGTTGATGTGGCTGATGCGTACCGGCGGCATGTCCGGGTCCCCGCTCTGGGCCAGCAGACCGCCCATGGCCCAGGCCACCAGGTCCGAGCCGTGATAGTCCCGGTAGGGGCCGCTATGCCCGAAGGGCGTGATAGAGGCCAGGATGACGCCGGGATTGACCCGCGAGAGCGCGTCGTAGCCCAGTCCCAGCCCGTCGAGGTAGCCGGGCCGGAAAGATTCTATCACGATATCCGCGCCGGCCACCAGTTTTTTCAGGATTTCCTGGCCCTGGGGCCGCGTGACGTCCAGCGTGACGCCGCGCTTGTTCAAGTTCAGCGCCCACCAGTTGAGGCTGGCTTCCAGATCCGCCCGGTCGTGATAAAAGGGGCCCAGCCGCCGCAGCGCGTCGCCTTCCGGCGGCTCGATCTTGATCACGTCCGCACCGAGGCTGCCGAGCAACTGCGCCGCGTACTGCCCCTGGAGGTCACAGAGGTCCAGCACGCGGTAGGGCGCCAGCATCGCGATATTCCCGGTCAAGCCTGCCTCCACGGTAATTCTGGATCGTGTGATGCCCGCGTTCCGTGTTTCGCGTCACCCAGAGAATTGTATCACGATGCGGTGGGCCGGGCATCGGTTTACCCCCTGGATTCACGTGGGAAAACCATTATCCGCGAGGGGTGTCAGGCGTCGCGGGACTTTAGTTCCGCGCGCGCCTCGCGTATCGCCTCGGTGATGGGTATCTCGTCGGCGCAGGTGGCGTCACAGTCCCCGCAGAGGGTACAGCTTTCCAGGATGCGTCGCATTTCGTCGTCAATTTCCTCTCCGTCGATGATGCGCCGGATGGTCAGCAGGCGGTACATCGGGGAGTCTTTTTCATCCTGGCTCTCGGCGTAGATGGGGCAAACGTCGAAACAGAGGCGGCAGGCCATGCAGCGGCCGATCTCTTCCCTCAGCCCTTCCGGGTCTTCCAAGGTCACCCCCACAGATTTATTCACAAGTATTGTTCTTCAAGCGGGCGTTACCGGATGAAGCGTTTTAGCGCCTGGTCCGCGCCTTCGGCGAGCATTTCCAGCACCGCGGCGTTACGGCTGAGGTTTTCCCCCAGCGTGGCGGGCAACCCCAACTGTCCGCGGTACGATCTCTCGTCGCCCATGATGTCCCGCGTGGTATGGGCGCTGGAGACAAAGAGCAGCGGCACGAAACGTACCTGCGTACCGCCCGCCCGCGCCGTTTCGAAGGCGGCTGCGGTGCCCGGCGCGCCGTCCAGGGTGGCGAGACGGGTGCGCGGATAGTGCTTGCGCAGGTAGTCATCGAGCATGAGGAAGGGGATGTTGTAGCCGGGTACGTCTTTGGAACCGTGGCCGCAGACGATGTTCACCGTGTCTTCGCCCCCGAACTGGGCTGCCAGGGCACTTGCCACCCGGGCCACGTTTTCCGGCGGCGCGAGCAAGGGGTGGCCGTATTCCACGTCCAGGCCCGGCGCCGCGGTGTTGACCACGTCGAGGTATTCGCCGTTCACCGCCGCCAGTAGCGGCAGCACCACGACGTTGGTCTTGCCCTCCGCGGCGAGGCTGCCGTAAACTTCGGCCAGTGTCTGCACCGGCACGCCGCGCGGCAGCAGTTCGCTGCGTCCCGCGGCGCGTAACGCCTTGATGATGAAACTACTCGTGATGGCCCAGCGCACCGGGTGGTCCGGGAAGCGCGCGGTGAAGAAGCGGTCCGCCCGCGCCAGGTCCTCGAGGCCGTCCTCGGAGCTAGACCCGAAGGCGGCTACCACGATCTCCGGCCACGGCTCCATCTCGAGCTTCTTTTCCGGTACTTCCAGCGGCACCGGTACGTGGAGGTCGATCATGTCCTCCGGGTCGATGGACACCAGTTCGATGGCCGTCTGCCGCGCGTTCGCCAGCGCCGCGGCGTCAGGTTTCCCCTTCGCCACTACCGATGCGAAGGCCTTTTTCAGGTTCATGCTGGCGCTGAGACGCTCGATGGTGGGCAGCGGGCGGTATGGGTTGCCCCCGGCGGTGAGACAGCAGAAGTATGGCCGCGGCTTGACGCCCTCGGTGCAGTGCTTGCGGCGCAGCTTGCCCTGTTCCCGGTCGAACCATTCCTTGAGGAAACCGTGCATGTAGCCATAGTAGTTGCCGGTGCCCCAGATCACGGCGTCGCACCATTCCACGTCTTCGGCGGTGGCCTCGGAGCAATGCACCAGGCGCACCTCGGCGCCAACGGACTCCGCGCCCTCCGCGGCGGCGTCGACTAGGGCCCGGGTGGCCCCGGTGCGGGAGTGATAAATAATGCAGACGTTGTTATTCGTGGCTCACCTCCGGGTATTCCTGGTAGGTCACCAGGCGTGATTTCGAGATTCTGACGCCGCCGAAGACGGCGCGGCGCAGCAGCGTCGCGGCCACCCCGGCGGCCACCAGCCCCGCGCCGAGCACCGTCCAGAGGTAACCCGGTAAATCCCCGAAGAAGGGCTGCGTGGTGGGGAAGACCATGGTGAAGCCACCGAGCATAAAGAATATTCTTTCCGGCCAGCCCAGCACGCCGAGCCGCAGTAAATACCCCTCGATCCCGGAGGTGAGCACCCAGACGCCGAATATCGCCAGCACCAGGCGCAGCAGGATGTCCTGCGCCGTGCCCTGCATCGCCAGCGCCGGCTGCATCACGAAGAAGAACGGAATGAAGAGTAGCACGATGCCCAGCCGCATGCTTCTCCAGGCGGTCTTCATCGGGTCCGCCCCGGCGATCGAGGCGGCGATGAAGGCGTGGATCGCCACCGGCGGCGTGAGGCCGCCGTACCCGGCGTAGAAGATGATGAAGAGGTGTAAGAGCACCACCGGGATGTTCGGGTCCAGCGCGGAAATGGCGGGGATCATCGTCACCGCGAGGAAGAGATACGAGGAATGCGCCATGCCTACCATACCCATCAACATGTTGAAGACCATGGCGATGATGAGCACGAGGTAGACGTCCCCGGCGCCCAGTTGCACGATGGCACTGGTGATGGTACCGGTGATGCCGGTGGCGAAGATACCGACGAGAATGAAACTCATCGCCAGGAAGACGGCGACGCCGAAGTTGATCAGCCCGGCGGTATGTGCCAGGGCCTCCTCGACGCGGCGCTTCACGACACTGCCGACGGCGCCCCAGTTGTCTTCCGGCAGTGCCTTGCCGCGCGAACGTCGCAGCAGTGTTTTTACGCCGCCCTCAATTCCAGTCAGCAGCACCATCAGCACGGTGGCGTAGACCGGGGAGATGTAGCCCCAGCGGAAGTAGAGCAGCCCCATCACCAGGAAGACGAGGCAGACGAGGTAGAGCCAGCCCTCGCCCAGGGTGGGTAACAGCCTCGGGATTTCCGCCCGCGGCAGGCCCCTGAGGCCGACCTTGGCGGCGTAACCGTCAACCTGTACCAGCAGGCCGAAATAGTAGAGCATGGTGGGCAGGAAGCCGGCTATCAGGAAGGCGCTGTATTCCTGGCCGCTGATGACGACGGCCATGAAGACCATGCCGCCCATCACCGGGGGCATGGTGTCTCCGCCGGAGGAGGCACAGCCCTCGATGGCGCCCGCGTAATGCGGCGGGTAGCCCATACGTTTCATCGCTGGGATGGTGAAGGCGCCGGTACCAGCGATATTGGCCACGATGGAGCCGGAGAGGGAGCCAAAGAAGCCGCTGGCGAGCACCGCCACCTTGGCCGGGCCGCCGCGCACGTGGCCCAGTATCGCAGTGGCCAGCTTGAGGAAGAACTTGCCGCCGCCCATGCCCATCATCACCCCGGCGAAGAAGTAGAAACCCAGGATGATGGTGCCGAGCATGGCGCCGGGCAGGCCGCGCAGGCCGTTATCACCGTAGGCGAAGCGGGCGAAGATCTCGTCGATGGGGACGCGCATGCCCCACCAGATTCCGCTGAAACGGTCCACGAAATTCGGCACGATGATGGAGATAAGCAGTAGCCCCACGAAGCCCCAGCCGCCGACGCGCCGTCCCGCCTCCAGTGAGATGGCGCCCAGCACCACCGCCAGTACGGCGTGCAGCGTGGTCGGCGGCGTATCCCACATCCCGGTCTGGATCTCGGCGTAGTTGATTAGCAGGAAAATCAGGATCGCGGCCAGTACCAGCGCCAGCGCGTAGTCATACCAGGCCGGCGCCTGGGTGCGCTGCTTGCGCGTGGCGCCGAGGCCCATAAAGACATTGAAACCGAGCACCGCGAAGAGCAGGTAATCGTAGCGCGTACCGGAGAGCACCAGCCCGGCCACCGGAATCGCCATCAGGTAGTAGACGAAGAGGACGATGGCGGTCACCGTGCTGGCCAGGAAAATGACCTTTATTAACGGTGGTAAGTAATAGTACCGGCTGATGCCGCTGCGGCCGGGTTTCTTTTCGGCCATTATGCCCCCTTCATCAGGCGACGGGGTAGAGTTTACCCGGCCATCATAGCGCAGCCACGCGGAAAATTAAAGGCGTTTACCCGGACGTCAGTCCGTCGAAGACGTGGATACGGGGTAGATCGTGCTCGTGTTTCCAGCCCGCCCAGAATTCCATCCAGACGGAATTGCTCACGCTGGCCCCGATACCGGCGCGCGCCGCCGCCGCCAGCGCCTCGGCGAAGGCCCGCCGGTAGGCGTCCGCGAGTTCCAGGTTCTCCGCCTGGCGCGAACGGTGGGCCGCCGTCCAGTTCCGCGTCTCCCCGAGGTAATCAATCAGGCCGGGATGGCACGGGATGAAGGTATGCCCCAGTCCCTTGAGCAGCACCTCGCGGGTACGGAAACGGTTGTCCCTATGTGTTTTCAAATAGCGCTCGCGGTTCCGGTCAAACCAGCGCGCCAGGCCCGCCGCGAGGCCCGTGTCCATCTCCGCCGCGGCGAGAAAATAATTGATCCCCTCGGTGCCCCATCTGCCCGCCGCCGAGGCCACGCCGTCATCCCCCATGACGCCGAAATGCACCAGCGGGTAGACCTCCCGAAAGCGCGCCGCGCCCTCCGGGTCCGCCGCCGAATTGAGGTCGATCCAGTGAATGCCGCGGGGGCCCTCGGCGGCGCCGCGGGCGGTCGGCGAAGTGGGTATGGCGAAGGCCAGGTCCGCCTCTCCGCCGCTTACCTTTGCCACGATTTCCGTGGTGCTGTGCGCCGGCACCCAGTCGATATCCGCGTGGCTCACCCCGGCCCAGGCCAGCAGCGCCTCGTAGAGACGGGTGCCGAGGAAACTGGAAACATCTACGATGCGCGTGCCCGGTACGACGTCAGCCGGGGTGAAGATTTGCGTGTCGCCGCGCGCGAAGAAGCCGCTGTTCGACTTGTTGTAGGCCCAGACGATGCCCGCCGCGAAGGGCCCGTCCCCGGAGAAACCCTTGTCCGCGGTCAGCATCAGGCTCGATTCGTTGCTGTAGCCGACCACCAGGTCGTAGGTGCCGCGGCTCACCCCGTAGAAGCGCTTTTTCAGGTCCGGCTCAACCACGATCTCGACGCGGCTGCCGCTGTCCGCCGCGAGCAGGTCCGCCCAGCCGCGGTTGGACTTCACGCCCACTTCGCTCCAGGTCACCAGGGTGATAACCGGCGGCCATGTCACGGTGTGCGAATTCATGTTTCCAGGCCGTCGTGGAGCCGGATCGGGGTGATGCCCTGCTGGCACTTGTAGTCCGTCCAGAAGTCCTGCCATTTCTGGTTCTGTGGGTCAACGTTGACCTCCGCCTCGTCGGCCAGGCGTACCGCCCGGCGGTGTACCGCGACGTGGGTCTCGATCAGGGCCACGTTCTCCGCCTGGCGCCTTTCGTGGGCGTCCGTCCAGAGGCCAAGCTCGGTGAGGTAACGGATCAGGCCCTCGTGGCAGGGCACGAAGGTGTGGTTTAATCCCTTGAGCAGCGTTTCCCGCGTCTTGAAGCGGTTGTCCGGATGGCGCTCCTTGATGCGTGCGTAGTTCTCGTCAAACCACTTCGCCAGGCGGTAGACCAGTTCCGGGTCGCTGTCGGCGCGGGTCAGTTCCAGGATCACGCCCTCGGTGCCCCACCTGCCCGCCGCCGAGGCGACACCGGCGTCCGGGATGACACCGAAACGAATCAGTGGATCGACTTCCTGGAAGCGTTTGGCCCCCGCCGGGTCCGCCGCGGCGTTGAGGTCAATCCAGCCCAGGCCGTGGGGATTCTTCTCCGCCTCCCGCATCGTCGGCGAGTTGGGGAAGCTGAAACCTACGTCGGCGCGGCCCTCGATCACCGCGGTGTAGTTCTCCACCGAGGTATGGGCGTCGACCCAGTCGATCTCGTCCCAGCCCACCTGGGCCCAGGCCAGCAGGCCTTCCACGATGCGTCGGCTGGCGACGTAGGTCATGTGCACCATGCGGGTGCCGGGTCTGATGTCTCCGGGGGTGCGGATCCTGGAATCCCCGCGGGTGAAGAAACCGGCATTGTTCTTGGAGTGCGACCAGAGGGCGCGCACGGGGAAGGGGCCGCCGTCCCGCACCGCGTACTTGCGGTCCGCCATCACCATCTGCGAAGTCTCCGAGTTGTTGCCCGCGGTGGACTGGAACAACCCCAGCTTGAGCCAGCGGAAACGGTTCACGGTATCGAACTCCGGGGCCACGTAGACGTGCATTCCGGTATCGGCTTCCAGCAGCTTGCCCCAACTCTTCGTTGACTCCACGCCCATGCCGGTCCAGTTGACCGCCTTGAATTCCGCGGGCCAGGCCCAGTTTTCAATCTGGTTCACGCTATGATTTCCCTTCCTGCGGCGCGCTCATGTACATCTGGATTTCCGGGATGGCCTGCTGCCGCTTGTAGTCTTCCCACATCTCGACCCATTCTTCATTCTTCGGATCGATCGGTATTTCCCTGGCGTCGGCCATGTCCTTGCATTCCTGGTAGGCTTCGCAGTAGGTGTCGATCAGGGCCGCATTGGCCTCGCTGCGCGTCTCCATGGCGGAAGTCCAGTGCTGCGTCTCCTTGAGCAGTTGCTTCAGGCCCTCGTGTACCGGGATGAAGGTGCGGTCCAGCTCCTCGAGCAGTACCTCCATGTTCATCCACTGGCACCAGGAGTGACGTTCCTTGATGCGTTCGTAGTTTTCGTGCAGCCACTTGGCGGTGCGGTAGACCATGATGCGGTGGGTGTCCCGGTGGGTGGTGTAGAGGCTGGTGCCGGTGGTGCCCCAGCGCCCGATGCTCGAGGGTGGGCCGTTGAACATCGGCCCGAAGTCGATCAGCGGGTCGATGTCGCGGAAGCGCTGCGCCCCCTCCGGGTCCTCGTCCGAGTTCATGTCCAGCCAGCGGATGCCGATGGGGTGGGCGTCCGCGGCGATCACGTTGGGCGAGGTGGGAATGCCGAAACAGACATCGCAGCGCCCCTCGAGCACCGAGTCCACGTTCTCCTTGTAGCTGTTGCCCTCGATCCAGACCAGGTCCTTGGGGTCCACCTTGGCCCAGGCGAGGAAGGCGTCGACGATGCGCATACTGGCGAGGTAGTTCAGCATTCCGGCGAAGCTGGTGCCGGGCTTGATGTCATAGAGCGTCTGAATTTTCGAATCCGCGCGCACGAAGTAGCCGGAGTGGGAGCGTGACTGCGCCCAGAAGGCGCGTATCGGAAAGGGGCCGGTATCGCGGGCGGCATACTTCCGGTCCGCCATCACCATCTGCGACGTTTCGGTGGTGCCGCCGGCGGTGAGGTGGTAGTACTGCTGCCCCGTCCATCTGAAGCGGTTCACGGTGTTCATTTCCGGGGACACCACCAGTTCCGCGCCGACATCTTTTGCCAGCAACTCGCCCCAGGCTTTGGTGACCTCGACGCCGACGCCCTTCCAGGCGATGATGCGGATCTTCTTCGGCCACTTCCAGCGTCCCGAGACACGCGGCGGGTCAAGTTCCGGGTAGTCGTCGGCGGGGGCCAGCAGCGCCATGTCGCGCCCCAGCTTGCGGCAGTTTTCCAGGTCGTCCTCGGACGGCTCTTCGAATGCTACTACGGTGGGTAGCGTACGCCGGAAGTTGAGCGCGTGCATCAGGTTGTTCACCGTCAGGATGCAGGCGTCTCCACCGACCCCGGCGCTGACCACCCAGGCCATCGGCTTGATGCCGATCTCCTTTTTCATCTTCAGCCAGTCGTAGTGGAAGCGGTCCCAGTAGTCCCGGAACTTGCCGGCCTCTTTCTGGAAGTAGTTGCCGGTGCCCATGATGATGGCGTCATAATTCACCATGTCTTCCCGGAGGGCGTCCGGCGTCTGTTTCACGGTGGCCTCGGCCCCGGCCTCGCGGGCCCCTTCGGCGGCGGCCAGCACCATGCCCTCGGTATGGCCGCTCAGCGAGTAGTACAGGAAAAGGATCTTCTTCATCTGGTGTTTCCTCCTCTCGATTCTATAAACGTGGTGGCGGTGCCTAGACGCCCTTGACGTCAATGTAGGTGGAATAAATGCCGGTCTTGCCGTCCAGGGTGGCGGTGACCTGGAACTTGGTCGACCCGGTCGGCGTGTGCTGGAAGAGTTCCCACTTCCAGACGGTCATGCCGTTCTCGTCGGCGATGTGTATCGGGTCCTTGGGGAAGCCGCTCTTTTGCTGCTGCGGGTTGGCGAGCCAGATATCGAGCCGCAGTTCCGCCCCGGGCACGCTCTGCACGGTGATGGTGATATTGTTCATCGCCTGCGGTACTTCAGGCTCCCAGGAGATGATCTCCACCGCCACATCGCCTTCGTAGGCGGGCTTGTCCGGCACTTCGATCGGCGGCGGCGGTTCTTCCGGCAGCACCACCTCGGTGGGTATCAGGGTGACGCCGCTCTCCAGGATGTTGATGTGCATCGCCACCTTGGGGATGGCATTATCTACCTTGTAGGTCTCCCAGTGGGTGAGCCAGTCGCGGTTGGTGGGCTTGATCTCCAGACCCTTGGCCTCGGCGCCAGCGATGGCGTCGGCATAGGCGTCGGCATAGACGTTCAGCGCGTCGATGTTCTGCTGCTGGCGTACGGCGTGGGACTCAGTCCAGAGGCCCTTCTCCGTGAGGTAGCGGATCAGCCCCTGGTGTACCGGGATGTAGGTGGTCTCCAGCGCCGCCATTAGGTGGTCGATCGACATGTACTCGTTGGAGGCATAGGCGTCCTTGTACTTATCGTAATTCTCGTCGAGCCACTTCGCGAACTGGTAGACCAGCTCGGCGTCCGATTCCGGGGCGGTGATGTCGAAAATGTAGCCCTGGGTGCCCCAGACGCCGTGGGATTCCGGCACGCCGGTCTTGATCGGGGCGAAGGTGTATAGCGAGTTGCGCGCCTGCCAGCGCCGGGCCCCTTCGGGGTCGTCGTCCGAGTTCAGGTTCAGGAAGCGGATGCCGTGCGGCGCCGCGGCGGCGGCGTAGACGTACTGCGAGGTGGGGAAGGCAAAGACGATATCGGCGCGGCCTTCGGCGACCGCCCGCTGCGCGCCTTCAAAGCTGCCGGTGTCAACCCAGACGATGTCTTCCTCCGGCACCTGTATCCAGGCCAGCAAGGAGCGCGGCGGATTCATCGTTGTCGACATGCGGTCCCAGATCGCGATGCGGGTGCCCTTGCCGACGTCATAGATCGTCTTGATGGGCGAATCGGCGCGCACCCAGAAACCGGAATTGGCCAGGCTGTGCACCCAGATGATGCGTGCCTGCCAGGCCCCGCTGTCCCTAGTGGCCTGGTCCTCGAGCGCCTCCACCATGTTGCGGAACGGAGCTTTCCCGGCGGAGGACATGAATGCCTCGCCGTCACGCACCATCCTGAAGAACTTGGCGGAGTTCGCTTCCGGTACCACCACCATACCGGCGCCGGTATCGGCGCGCATCACCGAGACCCAGCTGGTGAACTTGGCGAGCCCGCTCTGTCCCTGCCCGACGATGATAATACCGCGTTTCGGCCATTCGTAGGGCGCCGCCGGGACGGCTGGTGTAGGCGCCGGCGCGGGCGTGGGCGCCGGCGCGGACGGTGTTGGCGCCGGGGCGGTTGGTGCCGGTGCGGGCGTTGGTGCGGGTGTGGTCGGTGCCGGTGCGGTTGGTGCCGGTGCGGTTGGTGCCGGCGTGGTGCCGCAGGCGGCGACACCCATCAGCAGTACCAGCGTGATCAGCACCGCGAACAGTGAGTGGTAGTATCTCTTTTTCATTTTCCTCCTTGGCCGCCACAGGTGACGACTCACCACCTCAGATGGGATGAAATGATTGTAGAGAAATACCGCCCGGAGCGAAACCACTGTATGGTTATTTTTATGTCATTGAATAGCACTACAAATTATCGTAAATAATAACTAGTATAATAGTTGGATATAATTAATTATTTGCGGTAAAATAACCCTGGAGGAGAGATGACACAACCAATCAGCATTATGGTGGCGGACAGCCACCCCGCCTTTCGGGAGGGGCTCAGCCGCCTGCTCGCGGATGACCCGGAACTGGCGGTGGTGGCCCAGGCCGCGGACGGGCGGGAGGCCCTGGCACTGGCGCGGCAGCACCGGCCGGACGTGGCCATCGTCGATATCTTCATCACCAAGCTCGATAGCGTCGACCTAGTGCGGGAATTCAAGCGCGTCACTCCCCAGACACGGGCGCTGATGGTGGGGGCGTATGTCTACGAGTCATACGTGGTGGCCGCCATTCGGGCCGGGGCTATGGGCTACCTGCTGAAGACGGCGCCGATCCTGGAATTCCGCCGCACGGTGCACCTGATCAACGCTGGCGGCAGCGTTTTCGAGGCGGAGGCCCTGGCGGCCATGGTGCAGAACCTGCGAGGCGGCAGCCATGAGGATGAGCCGGGGCATAAGGGCCTGCATCCCAGAGAGCTCCAGGTGCTGAAGCTGGTGGCCACCGGGCGCGGCAATAAGGAGATCGCGGACCGGTTGCACATCAGCATCCACACCGTGCAGTCCCATCTCTCCCGTATCTTCGGCAAGCTGGGGGCGGGCACCCGTACCGAGGCGGCCAACCTGGCCCTGCAGCGGGGTCTCTTCACGGTGCGTGATTTGGGTTAGGTGGCCTGGCCGCCGCGTGATGGCAATCTCACCACGGCGGTGCCTTCGATCACCCGGCTGCCGTCCGGCTTGTCACCCCAGACCTCACAGGCCACCAGGTGTTGGGCACCCTCAACGTATTTATCGCTCACCCGGCCCTGTAACACCAGGCTCTCCCCGGCATAGGTCTGGGTGCGCACCCGGGAGGCAAAGCGGCGCAGGAAGCCTTCGGGGCCATACCAGTCGGTCAGTACCTGGCTCAGGTAGGTGGTGATTTGCAGCCCATGTGCCACCACGCCGCTCTTGACGAAATCCTTCTCCACGGACCAGGCATGGTCGTAATGGCCGGGGTAATAGTCCCCGTTCAGCGCGGAGAACTTGGCCGCCGCCATCACCGTATAGGGGCCCTTGTGCAGCGTCGGCAGCGCATCCCCGGCGCTGACATCTTCGTAAAATGGTTGTGGTCTCAGTTTCGCAGTCCCCATAACGTCCTTACTTGAACATGAAAACGGTGCCGGTACGCAGCTTCGCCGCCAGCCGTGCCCGCTGGTTCCTGAAGGTGATCTCACCAAAGAGAAAGAGCAGGCGGTAGCGGGATCCCTGTTTCCAGAAGAGTTCCGTCAACTGGCCCCGGACGGTGATCTCGTCACCGGGGCGCACCGGTTCGTGGAAGTCCCATTCGGTGTTGGCCTGCATCGCGCCGCGGAAGGTGGGAAAGCGTTCCCGGTCCAATTGCGGCGCCAGGCCCGGCTGGTAGAACTGGCCGGACAGGCGGGCCACCGGCCAGACGGCGTCATCCAGCGCCAGTGTGAACAGCGGCGGCGCGATGATGCCGCCCCAGGATGTCCGCGCGGCGTATTCCGCGTCCCGCCAGAGGGGGTTGTCGTCCTCGTTGGCGTCCGCCCACTGCCGGATGGTGACTGCGGTCACCGGTTCGCCGCCGTAGCCATTGTCCCAGATGGTGCTGTGGGGCTTCACCGGGGCCGTCTCCACGCCGATCAGCGCGCGCTGGCCCTCGAAGAGCTCCCGCTCCTGCGGCGTCATGCGTTCTTGAAGTGATTTTTCCGTTTCCGGCATAAGACCCAACCCGGTGTTTATTATGCTGTTTCAGGGGCACCGCTGGCAAGTAGCCCGGCCCTGTTATTATGACAAACCAAACCGCCTGGTGGCTGTGTTACAATAACCGTGGGCCACGGCATATCTCGTGTTGGAGGGTGAAATGACCATCGTGCCCGGTTACGCCGGCTGCATACTGCGGGTTGACCTCACCACCGGTACCATCACGCGGGAAGAGAAAGACCCCGCCTGGTTACGCAAATACCTTGGCGGCACCGGCATCGGTGCCGCCCTGCTCTACGATGAAGTCCCCGCCGGGGTGGCCTGGTCAGACCCGGAGAACCGGCTGGTGCTGGCCAGCGGGCCGCTTTCGGGCACCCGTCTGCGCGGCTCCTCGACCTATACGGTGGCCACCCTGGGGCCGATGACGAATGGCTTCGCGGCAACGCAGGCCAACGGCTTTTTCAGCGCCCTGCTGAAACATACCGGCTTTGACGCGCTGATTTTCCAGGGCAAGGCCCCGCACCTCTCTTATCTTTACCTCTGTGACGGCGTCGCGGAACTGCGGGACGCGCGGCACCTGGCCGGTGAGGACACCTGGGAGACGGAGGACCTGATCAAGGCGGAACTCGGCTTGAAACCGGCCTCCTCGAGCGTCATCGGCATCGGCCCGGCGGGGGAGCACCTGGTGCGTTTCGCCGGCGTCATCGGGGACAAGGGCCACGCCGCGGCGCATAACGGCGTCGGTGCCGTGATGGGTTCAAAGAACCTCAAGGCGGTGGCGGTGGCGCGCGGGTGCGGCAAGGTCAATGTGGCGCACCCGGAGGAACTGCTGGCACTGGCCGCCGAGATGACGGCCAAGCACCACACCGACGAACGCTTCGAGGCGATGTTCAACTGGGGCACGCTGCACCTCTTCAAGCCGTCGGCGCATACCGGGCGGCTGCCCTACCGCAACTACACCACTAACGTTTGTCCCATGACGGAGGAGGAACTGGAAACCTTTGGCCCGGAGTATCTCCGGGAGCACTTCGACGTCATTCGTGAGCACCAGTGCTGGGGCTGTCAGCTGCATCATTGCACGCTGCTGCGCCTGCCCAGCGGGCCGCTTAAAGGCAAGGAGGGCGAGGAACCGGAATTCGAGGGCTTTACCTCGATGGGCAGTCAGCTTGGCGTCAAGGACGGCATGACGGCGCTGGTACTGTCCAACGAGATTGACCGCCTGGGGATGGACATCAACGAGACCGGTTGGGCGCTGGGGCTGGCTCTGGAGTGTTACCAGAAGGGCCTGATCACCACCGCCGATACCGGCGGTATCCCGCTCGTCTGGGGGGACGTTGACGCCATCCGGGAGATGTACAACATGATGGCGCGGCGTCATGGCTTTGGCGCGGTGCTCGCCGAGGGCGCGATGCGCGCGGCGCAGGCCATCGGCGGCGTGGCCCCGGAGTTCGCCGTCCACACCGCGCGCGGCAACACGCCGCTGGGGCACGACCACCGCTCCTCGTGGTCAATGCTCTTCGACATAGCGGTGGCGAATACCGGCTGCTATGAGTTGCACCTGGCGCCGCGGGCGCACCTGGTCGGCGTCAAGGAGCCGCATCCCGATTCCGCTGATGACGTGGCGGAATTCGTCAGCGTGGCCAAGTGGCTGACCCAGTTCATTGATGCGCTGGGCATCTGCCGCCTGGCGAACAAGGAATTCGTGGACCTGCTGACCGGCCTATTAAACGCCGCTACCGGTTGGGATTATGACTTCGTCGAGGCCCGCCGCCAGGGCCAGCGTACGCTGGCCCTGATGCGCGCTTTCAACCTGCGGCATGGCTTTGACCCGGAGGCGGACCGGCCCTCGCCGCGCTACGGGTTGATTCCTACCGACGGTCCACATGTTGGCCGTGACATCGCGCCGCTCTGGGACGGCATGCTGGATGTCTACTACCGCCATCTGGGCTGGGACCGCACCACCGGCAAACCGCTGCCGGAAACGCTCAAAGAATTGGATCTGGAAAACGTGGTGGCCGAGCTCTGGGGCGACGCGCCGTCCGGCTAGACGGCGGCCTTGAGTTCGTCTTCGTGCAGCACCACCGGCCGCTCTTCGCTGGTCGTTTGCACCGTGTAGAGATAGAAGATGTTGCGGCCCAGGTCGGTACTGATCCAGTGGAAGTCCGTGATCTGACCCACCTGACCGACGCAGGATTCCAGTTCCGCGCCGCGCGGTGAAAGCGCCTGGCTGCCCGGTGGGGCGATGATGACTTGCTGTCCTACGTTGTACTTCGGATCCATGGCACCGCCACCGGAATTTTATTGGCGCATAATAATCGCTGCAACCGCATTTGTCAATGATTATTTTGATTTCCCTGTTTTCGGAGCCTGAAATCAACGGTTGTGGGGGCGGTATTTACGGGGCAGGCGCAGCAGGAGCAGCAAGAGTATCACCGCGGCGAAGATCAGCGGTTGGCGCAGGTCTGCCTTCGCCTGCCAGATATAATGCGTCCCCGCCAGCACCGCCCCCAGGTAGACCAGCCAGTGAAGCCTGCGCCAGCGGCGGCCCAGCCGCCGCTGCCAGCCGGTGGTGGAGGTCAGCGCCAGCGGCAGCAGTAACAGCAGCGCGCCAAGGCCCGCCGGGATGAAGCGTTTCTCCAGCAGTCCTCCCCGGATGAAGGCCCAGGCGATCCAGTCCGTCTCCCAGGCTGCGGAGAAATACTTCGTCGGTAATGCCCAGCTGCTGAAACAGCTTGAGGTGACACAGGCGTCCCTGGAGCAGAACTCCAAGATCGTGATACCGGAACAGTTGAAGCTGATCAACGTGCTCGGCTTTAATCCGGATACCATCGCCAAGTCAGATTAGGCACGCACCGGGAACAAATGGCGCAGGGGGCTTGGAATAGCCCCCCCCTTGTTGTATCATGACAGCGCGCCCTGATACGCCTCGGAGGTTGAAATGAGTTACGTGGTACCGTTGATTTCCGCGTTGGTGAGCCTGGTCTTCGCACTGGCGGTGCTGGATCAGTATTTCGCGCGCCGCCAACCGTTCCAGCTGGTCTGGGGGATCGGCCTGTTGCTGTACTGCGTCGCCACCGCCACCGAGTTCTGGGCCGAGGCCTGGGGCCTGAACCCCACCATCTACCGTCTCTGGTACCTCTTTGGCGCCTTTTACGTGGCCGCCTACCTTGGTATGGGCACCATTT
>CAZPSW010000003.1:1092-3124 GCA_964589255.1 uncultured Dehalococcoidales bacterium | reverse complement strand
GGCGCGGCGCCGCGTGGCGCACATCATGATGGGTCTGCTCGCCGCCGCCACCGTCTATGGCGCGGTGGTGGTCTTCACCGCGCCGCTTAATCTGGAGGGCATGGTGATGCAATCCAGCGAAGGAATGCCGTCATACATCGGCCTGAACACCATATTTTTCAACATTTTCGGCACGCTGGCACTGGTCGGCGGGGCGCTCTACAGCGGCTGGTATTTCTGGCGGCGGCGCGCGCTGCGTCACCGTGTCCTTTCCAACGTGCTGATAGCGGTGGGGGCGATACTGCCGGCCGCCGGGGGGGCACTGGTTAAGGTTGAGGGCAGTTTCCAGGGGCTTTACGTCCTGGAGCTCGCCGGCATTGTCATTATCTTCCTCGGCTTCTTGCGTAACCGGGAGGTTTTCGGGCTGTTTCGTTTTCCCCTGGTGCATGGCTTCCGGTGCCTGCCGACGGATTAGCTGGGGCGCTCTCCCTGCGCGGTAAATTCAGAAAGAGTCAAAGAGACGAAGTCTCTTAATCTAACCTCCCATGCCTTAAACGAAAAGGGTTCAAGGGGTAACGCCCCTTATAAAAACTAATTTCCCCTTCCCCTGATTTTAGGGGAAGGAGTCAGGGGATAGTGTCATCCCAATAAACAGCAAGCTCCGGCGATTCGTGTGGAGCGTTTTACCCCGGCGGTTCCGACGCCGTGCACTCTCCGGATGGGTGACTTAGAACTGTCCGAACATGGAAACGTAGATGCCGGTGATGATTGAGGTGGTGATCACGCCGGCCACGTTGGGCCCCATGGCGAAGGGCAGGATCATGTTTTTGATGTTGGCTTCGTAGGCCACGTGCTGTGCCACCTTGGCGGTGGTGGGCACGCAGGAGACCCCGGCGATGCCGATCACGGGGTTGAATTTACCTCGTTTGATTTTGTACATCACGAGACCGCCAACGATGCCCCCGATGCCGGAAAGGAGTAGCGCGATGATGCCCAGGAAGAGCAGCTTCAGCACCAGCGGGTCGAGGATCGTCTTGGCGTCGAGTAGGGTGCCTAGCGTCAGTGCCAGGAAGAGGGTGGCACCGTAAAGCAGGGGCCCACGCAGGAATTCCAGGTAGCGCTGGATCTTGGTTTCCTTGATCGCCAGGCCCAGGAAGAACGAAACGTAGAGTGGCGCCGCCACCGGGAAGAGCAGGCAGAGTACCGTCAGGGTGACGATCAGGAAGGCGAATTTCTGCTTGCCCGGCACCTGCTGGATTGATTCGGCGTCCATCTTGATGGCGCGCAGGTGTTTCGGCACCATCAGCTTGATGAGGTAGGGGTAACCGGCATAGGCGAAGCTGAGGTAAAGATAGGCGATGATGGTGATCGGCACGAAGAGTTCTTTCGCCAGCATGATGGAACCATACAGCACCATTGGCCCGTCGGCGCCGCCCACCAGGGCGATGGCCGCCGCCTGGCCCGGTTCCAGCCCCATGGCGGTGGCGATGGGGAAGGTGACGATGGTGCCGAATTCCGCGAAGACGGCGATGATCAGGCTCATGAAGGGCTTCGCCATGAAATAATCAATGTCCGTGATGGCGCCGATACCCATAAATACCATGCAGGCGATCAACCCGTTACTGAACATGAAATTGTAGACCGGTTGCAGGAAGTCCACCTGGAGGGCGTACATGATCTGCCCCACGTCACTGGCCATCGGGGAGAGGAAGAGGGTACCGTGGGTGGAGGCCTCGAGCACCAGCACCCCGGCGTTGACGCCGATCATGCCGATGCCCATGGGCACCATCATCAGGGGTTCCAGTATGGTGCGGTACCCGAGGTAGATCAGCACCAGCCCCAACAAGATCAGAAAAACCCGCGCCCAACTGGTGACCGGGTCACCGGTGAAGAGAGTATACAGCCCCTGAAAAATCTGAAAAAACTGTTCCAGCACTACTCGGCTTCCTCACTGGCTTTGGCGCCACGGTCTTTCACCGCCCAGCCGATCAGGGCGATGATGCTGGCCACCAGCATCGAGATCACCGCCATCAACCCATAGGTGATCAGGGCC
>CAZPSW010000003.1:0-1082 GCA_964589255.1 uncultured Dehalococcoidales bacterium | reverse complement strand
TAAATTCCGCTAGTATTCGATCACGGCCACCACGTGGCCCGGTTCCACCAGTTGCTCCGGTGCCACGTTGAGTTCGGTGACCTTGCCCGCCATTGGGGCCAGGATCGGATTATGCATTTTCATCGCTTCCTGGATGCAGAGGACGTCGTCCTCCTCCACCGCGTCGCCGTCTTTCACCTCGACGCTGATAATGACACCCGTGATCACGATTTTAACCGGTTTCTGCGCCATGTTCGCGGCACCTCCCCTTGAATTGCAGGCTGATTCCATGCTGGCTGACGTGGGTCTCAGACAAAGGCATTGATCCCGGTCAGGGACCGGCCAATAATTAATTTCTGTACCTGTGAGGTCCCTTCCAGGATCGAAGAGACCCGCACCTCCCTGAGGAGTCGTGCCACCGGATACTCGTCGGTGTAGCCGTAGGAGCCGTGTATCTGCATCGCCTGGTTGGCCACCTTGGAGCCGGTTTCCGAAGCGAAATACTTGGCCATAAAGAAATGTTCATTACGGCTGTTATCGCGGGTGACCGGGGGGGTCTCCTTCTGTGCGAAGTCCCGCACCACGGCCCGTATCATAACCTGTTCTTCGGTTAGCCTGAAATCCACCGTGACCCGCCTTTCAGTCCGCGACACATATGGTTCACCCTTGGCTTGCACTTTAGCGTTTCGGGTGAACTCAGTTTATCACATTTCGCGGATACGCGCGGGCGGTCGCCGCGTCCGTTGCGGTGGGCGTAGCGTCCGTCTACAATGGGGACGGTGGAGCCGGCCACTCTGAAACTTTCGCGCTGAGGGGTACATGGGAAAACTGCTCTGGAGGCCGTCCGCGGCTCGCCGCGCGGGCGCCAACATCACCGCTTTCATTGATTTCGTGAACCGGCGGCACGCCCTGAAAATCGCCGCCTCGCCGGAGCTTTACGCCTGGTCGATCGCCAACGTTACGGATTTTTGGGCCGCCGTCTGGGAGTTCACCGGCATCCGGGCCTCGCGGGGCTATGACGCGGTGATAGAGGACAACACTAAATTTCCGGGCGCGAAGTGGTTCCCCGGCGCCCGCCTGAACTTCGCGGAGAACCTGCTACG
>CAZPSW010000002.1:22363-25200 GCA_964589255.1 uncultured Dehalococcoidales bacterium | reverse complement strand
GTGTAGAAGCCTTCACTGATGGCATCAATGATCTGCCGCGGTGCCCTGGCGTCCCCGATCAGATGCAGGTGGGGTAACATCCGGTACCGTAAGTCGTCATAGAGCCGGTTCTCACTACCGGCACCGGTCGCCAGGACAATGCTGTCGCCCGCTGCCTGCATCTCCGTTCCGTCGCGAACGTAACTCACCCGGTGACCGCTGATGGTGGTCACCCTGGCGCCGGGCAGCATCACCGCCCCGGCCTTTTCCAGCTCTTCCATGATGCGGTTGCGGGTGGCGATCTCAACGTCGTTGGCGAGGCGGTAAAATTGCTCTAGGATGGTCACTTTTCGCCCCTGATTGAGCAGCAGGTGCAGCGCCAGTTCGCAGCCGATGCCGCCACCACCGATGATCACCACCGCGTCACCGGCCGGTTTCAGACCCAGCAGCAGGTCCCGGTAATTGATTACCTCCGGGTCATCCGCGCCGGGGATATCCGGTATTCGGGGTGTGCCCCCGGTGGCGATGATGACGGCGTCGGGAGCTTCGGCCATCACGGTCGCCGCGTCGGCGGCGCTGCCGGTGCGCAGCGTCAGGTTCTCCTGTTCGGAGAATTCGCGGGCGTAATACTCCCTGATACGCGCGTTTTCCTCTTTGAAAGGCGCCAGGGTGGCCAGTTGATAGTGCCCGCCTTCACCGATGCCCGCGTTCTGTTCCAGGAGCACCACCCGGTGGCCCCGCTGACAGGCCGCGAGCGCCGCCGACATGCCGCCCGGTCCGGCGCCGACGATGACCATTTTTTTCGGCACCGGGGCCGGCGCCACTGCCTCCGCCAGCTTGTATTCGTGGCCGAAAACCGGGTTTACCGTGCAGCGCGAGGAGCGTCGCGGTAGTTGCGTCAGGTTGCCGAAACAACCGATGTTGCAGGCGATGCAGGGCCGCACCCGGTCGCTGCGCCCGGCCATGATCTTGTTGGGCAAGTCCGGGTCCGCGATCAGGCCCCGCCCGATGGCGATGATGTCCGCCTTGCCTTCCCGGAGCACCTGCTCCGCCATGTCAGGGTCGGTCATCCGAGTGCTCACCGCCACCGGTATGCCAAGCACT
This sequence comes from uncultured Dehalococcoidales bacterium, assembly GCA_964589255.1. Taxonomy (GTDB): domain Bacteria; phylum Chloroflexota; class Dehalococcoidia; order Dehalococcoidales; family SURF-40; genus CAZPSW01. Next base: position 24,117 of record CAZPSW010000002.1, on the reverse strand, counting down.
TCCTTGATACCCGCCGCCAGCGGGATGTTGACCCCTTTGGGCAGGTACATCGGGGCGATGTCGTAGTGTACCTTGACGGAACCGCCCCCGCGGGCGCGCACGGAATCAATGCTCCACTCTTCAAATTTCCGTACCACCGCCTTGGATTCTTCAAGGGTGCGCCAGCCCTTCGCGCCGTAATGATCAACGTCGATCAGGCTCATCAGCGGGAAGTCCGGGCCCACTTCGGCCCGCGTCGCGGCGATCAGTTCCCGGTGGTACCTGAGTCTTGTCTCCAGGGTTTCGGGGCCGTACTTGTCGGTGCGCTGGTTGAAGGACCGGTGCGCGAAGTAATCGGGAAAATAAGAGAAGTTTATTTCGATGGCGTCAAAGCCCAGGTTCTTCAACTCACCGGCGACGGTGGCGAATTCCGCGATCGCCGCCTCCACCTCGGCGGTGGACATCTTGTTGAAAATACCCAGTCCCTGGTACTCCAGGTTACTGATGTCGTAGTTCCGCAGAATCCAGCCCAGCGGCGTTGAGAGGAGCGCCCCGCAGAGGCGGCTGCCGTTCAGGTGGACGGCTTCGAGTAGGTTAAAGAGTTTCGGGTTCAGGGCGGGCACCGGTTCCAGCGGCACCCAGGCCACGCGGGACATCTGTTTCCGCATGTCGATGCGGTCCGGGGCCACGTTAATGGGCCGCTGGTGCACGTCGAGAAACTCCAGGGTGGGGCGGTTGTCCAGCGTCGAGGTGTACATCGTATTGGTCACCAGCAGCGCCGCGCCCCCGCGGGCCAGGCGGGTGAAAAAGGCGATCGTTTCCTCGGAAGTCTCGCCGCTGGTGTGGTCCAGGTTCATCGCCATCGGCGGAAACATGATGCGGTTCTTCAGCGTCATCTTATTGATCGTGACCGGCGAAAAGAGATGTTCGTAGCGGTGTGCCATGTGGAACCCTCGCTGGTATTATTTTGGGCTGGTGTCAGACAAGCGTACGTTAACACCCTCCGGTCATTTCAGTCAATCGCCACCGCCGGCGGCGAAAGGCCCTGTGCTATAATTGCAGCCGTCGAGATTTCAAGGTCAAGGAGAGATTTGCTTGGATCAGTCATGGCCGGCCCTGGTGCGGGACCTGGAGGCGGAAACGGAGAGAATTGCCACCGCCTGCCCGGACGAGATCAAGCGCTTCCACTACGGGCTGATGACGCACTCTGACGCCGGAAAATACGCCCTGAACCAGTATTACGGCCACTGGGTGCACACCTACGCCGAGTACTATTACTACGGTACCGATGTCTTACCCGGCCTGCGGCGCCTGGCGCAGAACCCGGCCTGCAGCCTGGAGATGGCCCGCGTTGCCTTCCGGGAATTCTCCCGTGAATGGCCCGCGTCACTGGCGGAATACTCCGGTCAAACCGGTTTCGGCAGGTACCTGGCCGCCGTGCTGGAGGCGCTGGACACGCTAGAGACCAAGGCGGAATTCGAGCAGCTGGTGGTGGCCTACCAGACGTATGTCACCCGCCTCTACTGGTGGATGCACTGGTATTTCCCCTGGGGTATTGGGGCCGCCACCTGCCAGCGCCGCTCCGCGGCGGACGTGGCGGAGATCATCAGGCTGAGCCCACCCACCTAGTCGGCTACCGTTCCCCGGCGCCGATGTTTTCGAGGTAGGGATACGGGTTCAGGCGCGCGTTTTGATAGTCCGGTTTTGCCGCGGGCAGGCCACGCATTAAATCCTGGCGCCTTTCAAAAAAGACGAAACCGACGGTGGCCCAGGTG
>CAZPSW010000002.1:878-22353 GCA_964589255.1 uncultured Dehalococcoidales bacterium | reverse complement strand
GATTTGGTACTCCGTGAAGAGATCGAGCAGCCGGGGCACGATGCTCCGTACTTGCTTCAGGGGTGCGGTGTAGTCCGCCAGCGTGGTGCTGCTTCTGAACCCCCAGAAGAGTTCCAGGTCCAGCGAGACTACCATTACACCGGGGTCAGGGGTCATTTTTTCACGCTCAGTGGTGGTTTCAACGCCGCATTATACTCCATGCCCTTCGTTTCCACAACCCGGCGGTTGCGCTATACTATGGGGTACGGTATCTAGCGCGGACGGCCACCGTGGGCATGCAGGAGGGTCAAATTGTCGTATCAAGCCAGCCAGATCGATCCGGGCATCAACTGGTACCACCGCTGGCCACGGGACGTGGCCTGGCCCGCGAAAAAGGTCGCGCCGGACCTGGTTTTCATCGGGGAGCAACTGCCGCTTGACGCAGACGGTAACGTCGTCGGCGCTGGCAACATTGAGGAACAGACCCGTTTCGCGCTGTCCCGCTTCCGGGATTGCGTCGCCGCTGCCGGTGCGTCAATGGATGATGTCTGCGAGGTCCAGTCACTCCACACCGACGCGCGCCAGATACCGGCGGTGCTGGGGGCGGCCAGGGAGTTTTTCCCCAATTCCCGGCCCACCTGGAGCGCCCTGACCACGCCGGGCCTTTACAAACCGGCCTGTGACGTTGCTTTCAGTGGGCTGGCGGTACCGGGTGCCGAGACCCGTGACATCAACCCGGGGCTGACCTGGTACGACCGCGCACCGTGGGACATCGCCACGCCCTGCAAGGTGGTCAACGACCTGGTCATCATGGGCCAGATGTGCGGTATGGATGAGAGTGGCACGGTGGTGGCGCCGGGTGACCCGCGGGCGCAGTCCCGCTTTGCCTGGCAAAAGACCTTGGAGTGCATCACCGCCGCCGGTGGCGACGCGGAGAACATCGTCGACGCGGTATTTTACCAGCGTGACCGGCGCACCCAGTTCCGTGATGCCTCGGTGGCGCAGATCGCCCAGGATTTCATGATCAAGGATAAAAGTATCCGGGCCACCGCGCGGGAGCGCATTTGCGGTACCGGTATCACCATGCCCGGTTTCTTTCACCCGGATATATTGCGTCAGCAGCACATCTACGGGGTGCTCGGTGACGCGGAACAGATCCCCCTGGGGGGCTGGATCACCACCAATCAATACTACCCGCTGGACATCGCCTGGCCGGCCATCAAGGTGGGGCGCTACGTCTTCTTCTCCGGGCAGGTGATGTTTGACGAGCTTTTCTTCGAGCCCACCCTTGAGGTGGACGTGCCCTCGGTGAAAAAGCAGGCCAGAGTTGCCTTCAATGAGTTCCAGCGGATTTTGGGCACCGTCGGCGCCACCATGGATAATGTGGCCTCCATCACCGCCTTTAGCAGCGTACCCTACATGGACCCGGTACTGGAAGTGGCGCACGAATTCTTCCGTAATGATAAACCGGTCTGGACCTCGATGGGGCACCAGGGGCTCTTCCTGCCGCAGCACCAGGTGGAGATCTACGGCATGGCCATCCTTTAGCCGGGAGTGTTTAAAGCCGGCTGAGGCCTTCGCGGATGGCGTACTTGGTCAGTTCCGCCACGGAATGCAGGTCCAGTTTATTCATCACCCGCACGCGGTGCGTTTCGATCGTTTTCACGCTCAGCCCCAGCGCCAGCGATATCTCTTTGGTGTTCTTACCCTCGGCCACCAGTTGCACCACGCACTCTTCACGGGGCGTCAGCAGGGAGGTGGACAGGTGCTCGGTATTGGGAATAGAGACGCGCACCGCCAGCATCAGTTCCCGGAAGGCGTTGCGCACTTTTTTTCGGTGTGTTTGCGGTCCGTGATATCATGCGCGAAGAGCGCCAGCCGGAAGACTTCTTCCTGCGTGTTGAAGATGGGGCAGACGCTGTTGAAGTAATGCACGCCCTCGTGCTCAGACTCAAAATAGGACCGTTTGCGGGTGGCCGTCGTTTTCCTGACGTATTTCTGCCAGACATTGACCAGTTCCGCCGGGATGGTCTCAAAGTAGTCCTCACCCACCAGGTCGTCGGGGCTGCGGCCAAAGCGCCGGGCGCCCACTCTATTGATCGCCAGGATGCGCTGATCAAGATCAATCAGCATTGCCGCGTCGGCGGCGGCGTTGATCAGTGTGCGCGCCGTTTCCTCTTCGTCCAGCCGCCGCGTGATATCCACCCAGGTGGTCATAAAATACGTCGCGCCGGAGTCATCGGTGACCATCGAGGTGCTCAGTTCCACCCAGAAACACTGGCCGTTTTTCTTGCGGAAGAGACGCCTGACGCGGGTGACGCGGGTGCCCGTGCCTTCCCGGCGGCGTTTCTCCAGCAGCTTGTAGAAACGGCCTTCAACGTCATTCTGCCACCAGGGGTAGGGCGGTTTGATGCTGTTCAGTTCGCTGGAGGCGAATCCGGTCTGTTGTTCGAATTCGCTGTTGGTGTAGCGCACCGAGGCGTCCAGGTTGAGCACCAGTATCGGATTCGGAGAGCCGTCGAGCAGGGAGGAAAAGAAGAACTCGCGGTTTTCCGGCACCGCCGTTCTTGGCGGCGGCAGTGGCGTCGCTGAACTTACTTTCTCAGATACCACGTCAACCCCCATCATTGCCGGGTTCGCCGGGAGCCCCGGCTCGCATCCCCAAACTAAAAGCGCGGCGTGATGTCGGTAGTGACACCAGTCACATAGCGCCCCCGGTGACCTCCGTTGTGTTATACTCAGGCCACTGGGGAGTACCCTGTCGGAAACGGGAGTGTGCGTGGCCGTAAACGGGATGGCGCAGCCGGGCCTGATACTCGGGCCGGGGCCTGAAGGCTGGTGGGATTCTGGGCGCGTTTCTTCACCGCAGGTGATGCGCCTCGCGGACGGCAGTTACCGCATGTGGTACTACGGGCGGGACCCGGATTTCGACCCCAGCGTGAAGATTCCCAGCGGCCGCTGCGGCTGCGCCGTCTCAGTGGACGGCATTCACTGGGAACGCGAACGCGGGCCACTCACCATGGGCGCCGTTTTCGAACCGCGCCCCGCCACCCACGATGCCTTTGACAATGCCCACGTCGGCATCACCGACCTGCACTACGAAAACGGTCTCTACTGGATGTGGTACCTCGGCGGTGACCAGCAGGTGCGGTCCCGCACCACGCCGATGGGCACCACCGAATCCCGCGGTATCGTGATGCTGCCCGGCTGTGCCGTCTCCCGTGACGGACTGAACTGGGTGCGGCTCGTCGGGCCATATCGCGGCGCTTTTCTCGGCCCCGGCGCGCCGGGGGAATGGGACGAACTATTCTGTTCCTGGCCCCGCGTGCTCCATGAACCTGACGGCAGCTTCAAGATGTACTATCACAGCCTGAACTGGGAGATGGGCGGTTTTTTCATCGGGGTGGCCGTCTCCGGGGACGGGTTTAACTGGCAAAAGATGGGCCGCGTGCTGGGGCCGGGGGCGCCGGGCAGCTTCGACGCCAGCGGTGTCAGCTGCCGCTACGTGATGCGTCATGACGGCGGCTACGTGATGTTCTACGAGGGCTGTGACGAGAGCGGTTATTACGGCATCGGTCTGGCGCTGTCTGATGACGGCCTAAACTGGCGCCGTGACGAGGCGGGTGGCCAGCCCGCCCCGCCGGTCTTTCTGCACGCCCCCAAGGGTTCCGGACGTTGGGATAGCCGGGCCATCGGCGCGCCGTTTGTTTTACCGCTACCGGACGGCAGTTACCGCATGTATTACATCGGTGCCAACGAGGCCGGCCCGGAGGAATCCTACAGCCTTTACCAGATCGGGCTGGCGGTCAGCGACGGGCCGGACATCCGGTCCTGGCGTCGCTGGGGGGAATAGTAAGATGGTGTCGTGGTGACGGTGCAAAACGATACCGCGGGCGGTGCCACCCGCATTGTGATGAGCATCTGCCGCAGCCACTGCGGCAGCGTCTGTCTGCTGAAACTGCACGTCAGGGACGGCGTCATCATCCACGTGGAGACAGACGACGGCGTGGGCCCGCAGTACCGCGCCTGCCTCAAGGGGCGGGCCTACCGCCAGCGCATCTATGACCCGGACCGCCTGACCCACCCGCTGCGGCGCGTCGGCCCGAAGGGCAGCGGTAAATTCGAGCGCATCAGCTGGGACGAGGCGCTGGACACCGTGGTCTCCGAAATGGCGCGTATTCGCCGGGATTACGGCCCGCAGGCGATCGTTTTCTCCTGTTCCGGGGGAGACATCGGTCTGCTGCACACCCCCGGCCTGATGGACCGGTTATTGATCCGTGCCGGCGGCCACACCGGCGTCTGGAGCCAGGTCTCCGCCCAAGGTTCATGGTTCGCGGCGCGGGCCACCTACGGCACCAACAATGCCGGCACCACGCGCAGTGACCTGTTGAATTCCCGTTTTATCATCATGTGGGGCTGGAACCCGGCGGACATCGGTGTCTACGGCAATACTGACTGGTACCTCACGCAGGCACGCGAGGCGGGTATTCCCATCGTCGCGGTGGAGCCGCGCTTCACGGATTCCGCGGCCGCCTTCGCTGGGCGCTGGATACCGATCCGCCCCGGCACCGATGCCGCCATGGCCATTGCCATGGCCCACGTCATCATCAGCGAGGGCCTGGAGGACCGGGCCTTCCTGGACAAATACACCGTCGGCTTTGACCGGTACCGTGATTACGTCCTGGGTGTCACTGACGGCGTGCCCAAGACGCCCGGCTGGGCGGAGGCCATCACCGGCGTCCCGGCGGAAACCATCACGGAACTGGCGCGGCAGTACGCCACGCGGCGCCCGGCGGCGCTGATGGAGGGTCTGGCGCCGGGGCGCAGTGCTTACGGGGAGCAGTTCCACCGTGCCGCGGCCACCATGGCGGCGATGACGGGTAATATCGGTGTTCACGGCGGCAACGCGCCCGGTGTCGGCGGGCTTTTCGCACCGTGGAATTTCGGCCCGCTGGTGGCGCAGCGCATCCCCGGCGGCCCCAACCCTGTCGATGACGGCGCACCCCCACGCCCGGACGCCGTTTTTTACCAGCGTAAGGGTTACGGGCATGGTCTCACCGGCGCCACATTTTATAGCGGGGACGCCAGTTCCCGGCGGATTCACCGCATCCACCTCGCTGACGCCATCCTCGAGGGCACCCGCGGCGGCTACCCCGCGGACTACCGTATGCTCTACCTGGTGACGAGCAATTACGTCAACCAGTACGGGAACTCAAATAAGATCGCGCGGGCACTCCAGTCACTGGAATTCGTGGTCACCCAGGAACAGCTGATGAGCGCCACTGCGCGCTACGCTGACGTGATCCTGCCCGCGAGTACCTTCCTCGAGCGTAATGACGTGAACACCGGCGCGGTGGCCCCCTTCTACGGCTATCAGAACCAGGCGGTGGCCCCGGCCGGGGAATCCAAGTCCCACTTCGAGATCGTGCTGGCGCTGGCGCATCGCCTCGGCATTACCGATTTCGACGCCCTCACCGAGGACGAGTGGCTGCGTCAACTGGTGGCGGAGAACAAGGACATCCCAGATTATGACACTTTCCGGCAGGCGGGCATCCACAAGCTGGACCTGGCGGCGTCGCTGGTGGCTTTCGAGGCACAGATCAATGACCCCGCCGGAAACCCTTTCCCCACGCCTTCGGGGAAGATCGAGATTTACTCCAGTGACCTGGCGGGCCTGGACAACCCCCTGATACCGCCGTTGCCGCAGTACCTGGCGCCCCGTGAAGGCGCGGGTGACCCGTTGGCGCAGAAATACCCCCTGCAACTGCTGACGCCGCACACCCGGTTCCGGGCGCACTCCCAGTTTGCCAACCTGCCCTGGCTGCGGGAGCTTTATACCCAGGGGGTGACTTTGAACCTTCGTGACGCCGCCGCGCGCGGCATCACGGACGGGGACATGGTGCGCGTCTTCAATGACCGTGGTGAAACGGTGCTCCCGGCGCAGGTGACGCAGCGCATCATGCCCGGCGTGGTGAGCATCGCCCAGGGCGCCTGGTATGCCCCGGACGCGGAGGGGGTGGACCGGGGCGGTTGCGCCAACGTGTTGACCGGGGATTTCACCTCCCCGGCGGGCGCCTTTTGCAGCAGCAGCGCGCTGGTGCAGGTGGCCCGTGCCGAAGTGGCTACCGCCTAGAGGCGTTTCAGGCGGGGGTTCCAGATGTCCCGCAGCGCGTCCCCGAACATGTTGGCGACAAGAACGATCAGGTTGATCGCCAGGCCGGGGAAGATCGAGAACCACGGCGCGTTGTAGTTGAAGCGCATCGCCTCGGACAGTGAACGCCCCCAGGAAGGCGCCGGCGGTGGGATGCCCAGCCCCAGGAAGTGTAAGGAAGCCTCGATCAAAATCGCGGTGCCGAGCATAGAGGTGGCCAGGATCAGAAAAGCGACGGTGCAGTTGGGTAAAACGTGGCGGAAGATGACGCGCCACTGGCTGCCGCCGATGGCCCGGGCCGCCTCGATGTATTGGAATTCCTTGACCGAGATCGCCACCGAACGCACCACCCGGTTGGCGCGCGGCCCGGTGCCGGGATTGACACTGAGGTAGCGCCGGCCTATGATAATCCCAGTTTGGGCCTGGCGCCTCCTGGAGTGAAGATCATGAAGCGCGGTTTCGCGGATACCGTCCACGGTCAGATCCATTACCTCACCGCGGGTCAGGGTGATCCGGTGGTGCTGCTGCACATCACGCCGATATCCAGTGACGAGTTCGCGCACGCGTTGCCGATACTCGGTGAAAAGTACCGCGCGGTGGCCATGGACACCCTGGGTTACGGGGACTCGGACAAGCCAACACGCCAGTATACGCTGCGTGAATACGCGGGCTCTGTGGTCGATCTGCTCGACGCCTTGGACGTCGGGCGGACGGCCCTGGTGGGCACCCATACCGGGGCCGGCATCGCGGCCGAGGTGGCCGCCGCCTTCCCGGACCGGGTGAGCCGGCTCATCGTCGACGGTTATCCTCTGTTCACGGAGGAGGAACTGGCGGTGCGCCGCCGCGGCGTACCGGAAAAATTGCGGCGCACGGAACCGCTGGACCTGATGGCCGACGGCTCGCACCTGATGGACACCTGGAACCAGGTGGTCGAGGGGTTGGGCATGGACCCGGACAACGATACCGAGGACGTACACCGCATCACCACCGCCATCCTGAAATCCGGCCCGCGCAACCTGGAGGCCCATATCGCGCTCTGGGACTACGATCCCGCGGTGCGTCTGCCGCTGATCAAGTGCCCCACCCTGATCCTCTCCAGCAGCCAGGACGAGTTCTGTGCTCGGGCCGAGGAAACGCGTCAATTGATCCCCGGCAGCGAGGTCAGGATCGTGCCCGGCGGCGGGCTCATCTTCCCCTTCATGGCGCCGCGGGACTTCGCCGCCGCGGTGATGTCATTCCTCAGGGAATCGGATTCCTGATCCCGGTCGTCGGGTAATCAAAACGGAGTGTGGCCGGATGTCTTACACCAGGCTCTTCAGTCCCATCAGGATCGGGAACCTGGAACTGGCTAACCGTATCATTTTCCCCGCCATCACCACTTATTACGACACGCACTATGACCTCCAGGGCGAAGCGCGTTCCACGGATTTCTTTGCCGAGATCGCGCGTGGCGGCGCCGGTCTGATCGTGCTGGCCGGGTTGCAGGCGCTCTACCCTGGACGGCGTGACCCGCCCCGTGTGGCGGTCAACGATGATAAGTGGCTGCCCTACCTCAAGGGTTGGGCCGACGCCATTCACGAGGGCGGTGCCAATGTTGCGGCGCAGCTCGCGGTCTGGACTTACTGGTCCCCGGGCGGCGCGGGCGGCCCCGCCGAGGACATCTCGCCATCCGGCGTGGTGACCTGGGCACCGGAGGCGTCGGCGCGTTACAAGTTCAACACTGCCAGCCGCGCCCTGACGGTGCGGGAAATTCACCGCATCGAGCAAGAGGTGGCGGTGGCCGCCTACCGCGCCCGGGAGGCCGGTTGTGACGCGGTGGAACTACCGGCGGTGGCGGGCAACCTGCTGAACCGCTTCATCACCCCTTACACCAACCGCCGCGAGGACGAATACGGCGGCAGCCTGGAGAACCGGCTGCGTTTCTGGGTGGAGACGGTGGCCGCCATCCGCGCCGCGGCCGGGGCGGACCTGCCGTTGATCGCCCGCGTCTCCGTCGATGACCGCATGCCCTGGGGCATGACGCTGCCGGACGCGCTGGAATACGTGCCGCTGGTGGTGGCCTCCGGGGTTGACGCCATCAGTGTCTTCGTCGGCTGGTACGAATCGGAAACGCCAAAGTACCCGATGCGGGTACCGCGCGGCGCTTTTGTTGACCTGGCGGCGGCGATCAAGAAGGTGGTGGATTTGCCCGTTTGCGCCAATATCCGCATCAGCGATCCTGTCATGGCGGAGGAAATATTGGCCCGGGGCCAGGCGGACATGGTGGCCATCGGGCGTGGCCTTATCGCAGACCCCGAATGGCCCCGGAAGGCAAGTGCCGGGCGTGACCGGGAGATACGTTTCTGCACCGCCTGCTGCGCTTGTTTCGACGATATCATCACCAAGGCCCCGTTACGCTGCTCGGTGAATGCCCGGGTGGGCAACGAGGCGGCCACCGTGATCACGCCCGCCCTGAAGTCACGTCACGTCTGGGTCATCGGCGGTGGCCCGGCGGGCATGGAGGCGGCGCGGGTGGCGGCCATGCGGGGACACCGTGTGACCCTGTTCGAGGCCGCCCCCAAATTGGGGGGACAGCTCGCGGTGGCGGCGGCGCCACCGGACAAGGCGGAGTGGCGTACCCTGCTGGACTACCTGTCCGAGCAGCTTTCACAGCTGGGGGTTGAAAACAAAACCGGCGTTACGGCGACGGCGCAGATGGTGGCCGAGGCCTCCCCAGAGGCGGTGGTACTGGCCAGCGGCGTGGTGCCCTGGCTGCCCACCGTACCCGGTCTGGACGCCGCCGACGCATTACTGGCGGTGCAGGTCCTCACTGGGGCGCCAGTGCCGGGGGACAGCGTCACCGTGGTCGGCGGTGGCCTGATCGGCTGTGAAACCGCGGAATACCTCGCCGAACTCGGTAAAACGGTGACCGTGCTGGAAATGCAATCTGAGGCCGGCGCGGACATCGGCCTCTTCAACCGGCCGGTGGTGCTGCGCGCCCTGGCGGCGCTCGGGGTGAACATTATTACCGACGCCAAAGTGGTGGCGGTAGGGGCGGGCACCATCACACTGGAAACCCCCGAGGGGCGCCGTGAAATGGCGGTGGAGACGCTGGTCTGGGCCACCGGCACGGTACCTTACCACCCCCTGGCGGCGGAGCTGGCCGGGCTCACTACCGAGTTGATCCAGATTGGGGACTGCGTGGATCCGCGGGGGCGCGTGAAACAGGCCATCGCGGATGGCTTTAGCGCCGGTAACCGGCTTTAATCCGTCGCCGTCTTCAGGCCAGCAAACGCATCAGCGGCGCCACGTCGTCAAGCTCCGCCAATCCCAATAACTGCCGGTTGGCGCTGGCGATCTTGCTCGCTGTAAGGGGGTGCGCCGCCCGCGCCGCTTCCCGCCGGAACTCACCGGCCAGCCAGCGGTCTGAAACCGGGGATCTGGTGTGGTGTCCCCGTGCGGTGGCCACGCGCTGGCGGTGGCTGACGCCGTTCTGGAGCAGAATTTCCACCACCACCGGCCCCACCCCGTTTTTCGGTTCCAGGCGCGCGATCTTGTCGTCAAGGATGACGCTGACCAGGTCCGCGATGCGGTCCACTTCGGGACGCGTCACCGGTTTTGTCGCGGCGTAGAGGTGGGGGGTGTAGAGATCGGGCTGGTAGGAAAAGAGGTTGTCCGCGTCCAGCCTGCGGTCCACCAGCGCCAGCCCCATCAGGGGTGTGAAGGCGCCGCGTCCGTGGCGCACCATGGTGTGATGGAAATTGTAGAGCGGCGTATTCCCGCGGACCCGGATTTCGGCCACCTCGTACGGTTGAATGTCATGGCGGCGCGCCAGATCGATGATGGTCTGAACGGGACCGTGGGTGTGTTTCGTGCCGGGAAAGCGTTTGATGCTGCTCGTGGCGCCGAAGAATTTCTCACCGAGCCCGTCGGTGATTGCTTCCGGCCTGACTTCTTCGTGCTCAAAGGCGCGCCAATGGCCGTTGGCGGCCTCCATCGCCTGCGGCGGGCCGCAGACTCCGGCTTGGGCCAAGAGCGCGCACTGGATGCCGGCGGCGGCACGCACGCCGTACATAATCTTGGGTGAGGTCATGTAGCCGCGGATGGGCACCGGCCCCTGGCTGAAGGCGAGGCCGAAGGCATGATACAGCGCGTTTTCATCCAGGCCCAGCAGTTTCCCCGCCGCCGCCGCGGCACCAAAGATACCGAAGGTAAGTGATGGCGTAATGCCGCTGACGTAGGCACTCGAGGTGCGCGCCCGTGCCAGGCGTAACAGCACGTCCGCCCCCAGCGCCACCGCGGTAATCAGATCCCGGCCCGTGGTGGCGCGGCGTGCTTCCGCGCTGGCCAGCGCGGCGGGCACCACCATCGGCCCCACGTGGGTCGCGGTGGCGTCGTCGCAATCCGCCTGGTCGCAGATACCCCCGAACATGCCGCCCGCCAGCGCCGCGCTCGTCGCCGGCAGTTTGACGCGGTGGCTCAGCACCGTCGCCTGGGGCTGGCCGCCCTGCTGTTTTAATACCTCAACCACCGCGGCGCAACCGGGAAACCGGGTGCCCTGCAACATGATGCTGATAATGTGGTGCACGTCCCGACGCGCCGCCTGCCGCGCCGTATGCGGCAGGTCTTCAAAGCCGGTGCGCACCACGTGTCGCGCCAGGGTGGCCAGTACGTCCTCGGTGGCTGTTTCACGCGGCGGCGCGTCGTGGTCACCGGGTACGGCCTTGTTTGCTGCTGACATCGTCAGCCCAACCGTTGTAACGCCGCCAGGTCGTCGGCTACCGCGGGTAAGTTCAGCGCTGCCAGCGTTTCCCGCGTCGGCAGGCCGGAATCTATATCCCAGCCGCGCCGCCGGTAGTACTCGTCAAGCATCTGGTTGTACTGCACCGGGTCGCAGTATTCGCCCTTGTAGACGCCGTCCACCTTGGCCTCTTTGACCCAGCGGTCCGGCGGCTGGTCTTCCGCCCGCGTCCAGCCCTCGCGCACGTTGAAGGCCTTTTCCAGGTTGATGATGCGCGTCGCGGCCCGCTGCATTTCGGTCCCCGTGACGGTCTCCCCGGTGACGGCGCTGTAGAGTTCCGCGAAGTCCTCCGGGTAGACGAAGGTATTGGGCCAGTTGCCGTAGTTGAAAGAGCAGACGCTGAAGCTGTCCGAGAGGCAGCGTAATGTCTCCTGCCAGATCACCAGCGGTGCCTTGCCGGTGTACGAGGTCAACTTCACCGCGTGCTGGAAGAGTTCCGGTTCCGCGATGTACTTGTTCCAGTCCTCTTCGATGCGCTCGTTCCCGGTGTAGCCGTAGAACTCCAGGGAGGGGCTCCCGCGCAGGTGGTCCGGCCCGCGGTTGCTCACCATGTGGTTCAGTACGCCGCCGCGCTGCACGCGGCGGTCCCCGCCGCCGACGGACATCTTCTTGTTGTGCAGCACCCAGTAGAGCGCCTCTTCACCGAGTTCTTTGGCCCAGCGGTAGGGCCCTTCTGCCAGTTTGTCCCCGAAGCCCTGGCGGTGCGCCGTCATCTCGATCAGAGTCAGTATCGTCTCGGCGTCCCCCCAGGTGGGGCGCAGCCAGCCGGCCTTCATCTTTTTCAGCATCTTATCTGTGATGATGCCGTGCTGGTACATCACCATCAGCGCCCCCAGGTTGGCACCCATTTCCTGGGTGTCCATGCCCAGGCGGTTGAGCATCTGGTAGCCGTAGGCCGCCAGTTCCTTGCTCTCGCCGCCGATGTGGCTGGAGAGGAAAGCCATCGCCTCGGCGTCAATGCCCTCGCCCATGACCCCGGCGAAGGGCCCTTCCCGCACGATGTAATAATGGCTGCAATGCATCTGGCAGGCGGCGCAACCCTTGATCTTGGTCCAGTGTGTCTTCCACCACTCCTTGCCGCCCATCTTGCCGAAGCCGGGGAAGACGGCGGTGGTGTGGTACTTGAAGCCGAGCACGCTGTTGACCGGATTGTCGTCCCGGTAGTCTTCGACGCCCTTGTCGCCGATGACGCCGCTCCTGTGGTAGAGCTCGAACTGGCGGCTGGATATGATCGTCCCCGCCAGCGCCTGGCACTTCCGGAAGAACTCTTCGGGTTTGGCCACGCTGACGGCGCCGCGCCCCCGCACCGCCACCGCCTTCAGGTTCTTCGAGCCCATCACCGCGCCCATACCGGTGCGTCCCGCGGCGCGCCCGTAGTCATTGATGACGCAGGCGAAGCGCACCAGGTTCTCCCCCGCCGGGCCGATGCAGGAGACCTTGATGCCCGGATCGCGGTGTTCGTGCTGTATCCGGGCGCTGGTCTGGTGGGTGTCCAGGCCCCAGAGGGAGGTGGCGTCCAGGATTTCCACCTTTTTTTCGGTGATCATGAGGTAGACCGGCTGGGGCGAGCGGCCATGCAGGATCACCGCATTGTAACCGGCGAAGCGCAGTTCCGGCCCCCAGAAGCCGCCGGAATTACTGTCCCCCAGATACCCCGTCAGCGGTGACTTGGCGCTGATGTTATAGCGCGCCGCCGAGGGCGCCAGGGTGCCCGCCAGCGGTCCGGTGCCGAAGATCAGGACGTTGTCCGGCCCCAGCGGGTTAACACCGGGCTTTAGATACTTGTAGAGCAGGCCCACGTTGAGCCCACGCCCGCCGATCAAATGCCGGTAGTCACTGGCGGGTTCCGTCCAGGTGGTGGCCTGTCCCAGGTCAACGTGCAGCAGTTCCCCGTAGCCATCCATCAGCGCCCCCCTCCGGCCCCCGCGGCCTTATCCCGGCGGGTGGCGTCAAAGTAGCGGTAGAGGGGAATGTGCTGCTCGATCTCAAAACGCTGTTTGGCCATCACCATCTGTTCCATTGACCGGTCGACGGCTTCGTCCTCCGCCGGGACCATTGCCAGCGCCCCGGTCTCGCACCAGGGCACGCAGGCCGGGTCCCCGCCGCAGAGGTCGCACTTCAGGATGCGTTTTCCCCTGGCGGTGTCCGCCGCGTAAGCGCCGATGGCGCCGTAGGGGCAGGCCACCAGGCAGATGCCGCAGCCGTCGCAGACGGCCTGGTCAACCACCAGGATGCCATTCGCCGGGTCCCGCACCAGGGCGCCGATGGGGCAGGCTTCAACACAGCGCGGGGTGTCGCATTGCTGGCAGACTAGCGGCGCGTCGACGCCGCCGTCCTCGAACTTCAGCACCCGGATGCGGGCCAGTTCCGGATTGAAGACGCTGTGCTTCGTGAAGGAACAGGCCAGCGTGCAGGCCAGGCAGCCGGTGCAAAGGTCAACCTTGACCGTGAGCTTGCTCGCCGGGGTTGTCATGGCGCCATCAGTTTTTGCCATCCGCCGTCCTCCGCCGCCGGGCCGTGTGGCACCGGTCAGCCCCCGGGTCAGCCCTGGATGTGGGCCTGCACCAGGGCCGCCACCGCCTCGGGTTTTTCCATCAGGACCATGGCGTCCGCGTCCGCCACCACCGCGGTGTGGCAGTTCGGAATCAGCTTGCCGGTCTCCTCGAGGACGGAGAAAAAGACATCGTTGCTGCTGGAAAGCAGCAGCGTGCGGCACTTTAGTGCCGGGAAGCGCGCTGCGATGTCATAACTGAAAACCGCGACGTGGGCGTCCTCGTTGCGTGTGCCGGCCTGCATCGCGGAGACCAGCGTCTGGTGCCGCAGTTCCTTGGCCGCGAAGGGGTTGTATTTCTTGATGATGGCCCAGAGGTTGCTGATGTAGGCCCCCTCGTCATCGATCTCCATGGAATGTGCCGCGCGCAGTTTTTCGGCGCGTAATTCCGCGCTGTAGATGGGGCAGCCGGAGAGGCTCAGGCTGAGGGTCAGTTCCGGGTAGGCGGCGGCAATCTCGACGGCGATCGAGGCCCCGGTGTGGTGGCCGAAGATGTGCGCCCGGTTGATACCGAGCGCCGCCAGGCAGTCACGGGCGGTGGCGGCGTAGTCCGCGATCGAGGGCTGCGTGGCCGGATAATCGGACATCCCATAGCCCATGGTGTCCACCGCGATGACGCGGTAACCTTTGGCCAGTAAAGGCATCAGTAACGAGTATTCGCTGGACGATGCCGGTGTCTGGTGCAGCAGCAGTATCGCCTCACCGTCGCCTGCACTGCGGTAATGCACCTGCCCTTCGGGCAGATCAACGTAGTTTCTTTTCATTTTCCCCACCTGTTATTCGGGTTTTTGGGCCGCCGATTTGGTGCGCACGCCGTGGCGCCGCGCCGGGATGCCGGGCTGGGTGATCCAGAAGAGGCGTAGCGGGCCGTCCGAGGTGACATCCCAGGTCACCCGCGCGCCCATGGGTACGATGTAGAAATCCCCCTGCCTCACCTTGGCTTTTTTGCGTACGGTATGGGAGGTACTGGCCAGGGAATAGGTGAAATCCGCTTCGCCTTCAAGCACGTAATGCGTTTCGTCGTAGTCAAAGAACCAGAAGACGCTGGCCCCGGCGGGGAACTCATCCACCTCGCAACTGCAATTGGCGGTGGACATCGTCAGACCGGTGGCGACGGACTGCGGGTTGAGCACGTCGACGTTGATTTTCGGCATCTCGCTCAGGATCGGCTTGGGCAGTTTATCGAATTCGTCAATGTACCATCCGGGCCATAAAACCATCTTATTTGCCTCCTACGGGTAGGATTTCGGTGGCCGCGTTGATCTCCACGTTCATGCGCTTGACCTCGGCCTTCATCGGCTCCACCAGCCTGGGGTGCAGGGCGTAGCCGGGCATCATACCGCAGTAGCGGCGCAGCATGCCGCCGGGCGGCGCGTTCCAGTCCACCCTAGAGCCACGCGGCGTGACCACGAAATCCCCCGTCGTTAACGCCAGCCGCTTTTTGGGGCCGGTGGGGTTCGAAGCCAGTGTGTAGATCGCTTCACCTTCACCTTTGACGATCCAGTGCCACTCGTCGAAGTAGTACATGAAGGTCATGGTGCCGGCCCCGAACTGCTCCATCAAGACGAAGCCGTTGGCGGCCACGTAGGCGCTGCCCGGGCCGAACATGCCGTAGGTGCCCGCTGCGGTCTTTGTCTCGGTGACCGGTTCCTGGTTTGGGTTGACGTTGAATATCGGTATGGTGTCGGTGATTGGATCGGGCATGGCGTCGATCCCGTTCATGTAATAACCTGGCCACAAGACCATTTGGCACCTCCTGTTTATCCGAATCTGTACTTTATGCCGGTTGTTTTCCGGGTCGGGGCGTCACCGCCAGCAGGTGGGTGGTGACTCAAGTAATCTAATGTAGTGCGCGGCGTGTGTCAAGTTACCGCCGGGCCGTGCCGGAATGCGACGGCGCGTGTCACGTTGAGCGAATTCCTGACATCATTAGGGTAATTCGGAACCGCAGTCCGGGCCAGGCGCCGTGGCCTACAGGTGCGCCTGAAACCAGGCCACGCTGTGCTGCATCATCAAGTCGAACCCATCGTCGAAGTAGAGGTCTTCATGCTCCAGGCCGGGCAGCGTGACTAGTTTTTTGGGTTCACCGGCGGCGGCGTACAGCGCTTCGGACTCGGCGACGGGCACCACCGTGTCTTCCCCGCCGCGGAGCCACATCACCGCCCGCGGTGAGATGTCCGGGACCACCGTCTCCGGGCGGAACTCCAGCAGCGCCGCGATGCTTTCCAGGGAGATCAACCGCTCCTCGCTGCGGTATTCGGGGTAGAGTTTTTTAATCTTTTCCAGGAAATCACCCATACCGCGCCCGAAACCGGTGATGGTCTGTATCGGCACCAGTTCGGACTCGCCGCTCTGGACGCGGCGGACGCGGTCCGTTTCCAGCCGCGCCAACAGGTCACACCATTCCCAGTAGCGGCGCACCTCGCGCTGCCAGCGCCCCAGGTCCCCGATGCCGGAGACGCTGACGGTGCATTTGACGCGCGCGTCCACCCCGGCCACGTGGGACACGTTGGCGCCGCCGGTGGTGGCCCCCCAGAGGCCGAGGCGGCTGGCGTCGACCTCCGGTTGCTGCGAAAGGAATGTGATCGCACTGCGAATGTCGGCGGCCATTTCTAGCGGCATCAGCCGGTAGAGTGGCCCTTCGCTGCCACCGACGCCGCGGTAATGGAAAGTGAGCACCGCATAGCCCGCTTCGGTCAGCCGCCGGCTCACATTTGGCGAGTGGTGCAGGTCACTCAGGGAGGGGCCGCGCCCGGTGCCGGGGCCGGCGCAAAGCACAATGGCGGGGATTTGCGCACCGCCGTCACCGCCGTCACCGCCGTCATCGGGCAGGCAGAGACCGCCCTCCAGTTTCAGGCCTGGGCCGCTGTAAAAAAAGATTTCTCGTCGTTTCATAACGTGTCTCCGTGCGTGGTGATTAAATCGCCGTCTTGCCGCCGTCCACCGGCAGCACCGTGCCGCTGATCCAGGCGGCCCTGTCCGAGGCCAGGAAAACCACCGCGGCGGCGATGTCCTCGGGCTCTCCGAGGCGTTGCAGCGGCTGCTCCTTGGTGCGGGCGCGGTGTTTTTCCGGAGTCAGGGAGCGCACCAGCGGTGGCGTCAGCGTGGGGCCGGGCGCGACGGCGTTGACGCGGATGCCGTGGGGCCCATAGTCGCAGGCCATCTGCCGCGTCAGCGCGATAATGCCCCCCTTGGACGCGGCATAGGCCGCCATGTTGGCCACCCCCACCAGGCCCACCAGGGAACTCATGTTGACGACCACGCCACGGCGCCGCCGCATCATGTCCGGCAGCACCGCCCGGCTCATCAGGTAGACGCTCTTCAGGTTCAACGCCAGCGTTTTGTCCCAGTCCTCTTCAGGGCATTCATGGGCCGCGGTAAAGGTGACGGCGCCACCGGCATTATTCACCAGCAGGTCAATCTGCTGCCGCGAAGACAGCACCCCCTCGACGCACCGTGCCACACTGGCGGCGTCGGTGACATCGAGCGCTACCGCCTGGGCCTGTCCGCCTGCCGCCACGATCTCGGCGCAGGTGTAATGGGACGTTTCCGGATCGATGTCCACCACCACCACGGTGGCCCCGGCGCGTGCCAGTGCCAGGCAGGTGGCCCGGCCTATGCCGGAACCGCCGCCGCTGACCAGCGCCACCTGCGCGGCCAGTTCCCTGGTAATGTCGGTGGTATGTTTTGTCATCACGGGCGCCTCACCTCCAATGTAGCCCGCCCGCCGCTGGCTGTCAACAGGGGTGAGCCAAAGTGTCCGGCGCAGTAATACCGGCGCTATAGTATAATGGCGCAGAGAACCGAGGGCCGATTCGTGTGCACGGCGCCGCCGGTAAATAACCACGGAGGCAGTTCCGTCTTGCCTGAAACATGCGGCTACGCGGGTGAAATCCTGCGCGTCGACCTTTCCAATCGGGAGATCACGCGCACCGCCACCGCGGATTACGGGGACCGGTTCATCGGTGGGCGTGGGCTGGCGGCGAAGATCTACTGGGATGAGATTTCACCGCGGGTCTCCGCCTTTGACCCGGAGAACCGCCTCATCTTCGTCACCGGCCCACTCGGCGGGCTGGGGCAGCTGGCGGGTTCCCGCTGGCAGGCGTGCGGCAAGTCCCCACTGGGCCCCAGGGAGCATTTCGGGATCTCCAATTTCGGCGGCAGTTGGGGGGCCTACCTCAAGTTCGCCGGTTTTGACGCCGTCGTCGTCCACGGCCGGGCGGAAAAGCCGGTCTACCTTTTTGTGCACCAGGGCAAAGCCGAGATCCGGGACGCCGGTGCGCTCTGGGGACGGGACAATCTGGCCACGCGCGCCACGCTCAAAGCGGAACACGGTGACGCGGCGCGAGTGCTGTCCTGCGGGCCCGCCGGTGAGAACCTGGTGCCCATCGCCACCTTGCTGGCGGAAAACGACGCCTCGGGCGGGGACGGGTTGGCCGCCGTGATGGGGGCCAAGAACCTCAAGGCGGTGGTCGTCGCCGGGGAGAGTAAGATCAGCGTGGCACGGCCCGATGAATTGAAAGAACTGATCGGGCGCGTCAAGTGGCTGAAGCGGGGCGCGCCGATGGTGCAGCCGCTGGCCGCCTCCCCCACGCTGCGTACGCGGCGCCGGGCCTGCTGGGGTTGCGTCCAGGGTTGCGTGCGCTCTTTTTCGGTGGCGGAGGACGGTAGTTCCGGGAAGACGATGTGCGCCGCCGCCACCTACTACCAGGCACGGGCACGCCAATTTTACGGGGAGTGGACGGACGTGTCGTTCCACGCCAACCGCCTGGCCGACGCGCTGGGCCTTGATGCCTTCGCGCTGATACCGTTACTGATGTGGCTTGATAACTGCCGCCAGGCCGGTGTGCTCAGCGACGAAGCCGCCGGCCTGCCGCTCTCCCAGATAGGGAGCCTGGAATTCATCGAGAAATTGCTCCACGGCATCGCGCGGCGTGAGGGCATCGGGGAAGTACTGGGGTGGGGCACCGACGCCGCGGCGCCGGCCCTAGGCGGTCAAGCCGAGGCCCAGGTCGGTGACTACGTGCCGTATGACCCCCGCATCTACGTCAGCACCGGCGTCTGTTATGCCACGGAGACGCGCTGGTCCTACCCGCAACTGCATGAGATTTGCCGCCCCCTGCTGGCCTGGGTGGCCTGGCGTAGCGGCGTCTTCGGCACCTACGTCACCGGTGACGTGGTGCGCGCCATCGGGGCCCGTTTCTGGGGCAGCGAAAACTCGGTGAACTACGCCACTGATGAGGGTAAAGCGGACTGTGCGAAGCGGGTGCAGGACCGTGTCTACGTCAAGGAGAGCCTGGGGCTCTGTGACAACACCTGGCCGATACTCATGGTCGAGGGTTCCCCGGACCACGTTGGGGACCCCTCGCTGGAGAGCCAGGTCTACGCCGCCGTCACGGGGCGGGAAATTGACGAGGCGGGGTTGAACCAGGCGGGTGAGCGCATCTTCAACCTGCAACGCGCGGTGCTTGTCCGGGAAGGGCGCCGCGGGCGCCTCGATGACCGCTTGCCCGAATTCTGCCACACTCATGCCATCAAGGGCATCTTCGCCAACCCGGACGGCATGGTGCCGGGACCGGGGGAGGACATTATATACCGCAAGGGCAAGGTGGTGGAGCGCGCCGGTTTTGATAAAATCATGGACGAATACTATTCGCTGCGGGGCTGGCAGCCGGAATCCGGTTTGCAAACCGCAAAGCATTTGAGTAACCTTGGTCTGGGAGATATCGCCGCGGACCTGGCGCCACGCGGCCAACTGGCCACTGACGCGCCGCCGGGGCCGGACCAGGCCTGATCCGAGGGGGAACATGATATGAACACCGGGGAAAAGATCATCACCACCAGTTGCTGCAGTCACTGCGGTGGCCTCTGCGTTTTGCGTGTCCACGTCAAAGACGGCGTCATCACCCGCCTGGAGACTGATGGTGGGGAGGAGCCGCAGCTCCGCGCCTGCGTCCGGGGGCGGGCCTACCGCCAGCGCGTCTATGACCCGGAGCGTATCCGCACTCCGCTCAAGCGCGTCGGGGCACGCGGCGAGGGACGTTTCGAGCCGATTACCTTGGATGAGGCGCTGGACACGGTGGCCGGGCAGATGAAACGGGTACGCCAGGCATACGGGCCGGCTTCAATCATTCTTTTCGGCGGCGGTGGCGATACCATGGAGCTGCACCGCCAGACCTTGATCGGGGACCTGCTTTGCCGTACCGGCGGTTGTACCCGGACCTGGGGTGTCGCTTCTTTCGAGGGGGCCATTTTCGCCAGCATGGCTACTTACGGCACGATGTCCTCGGTGGGGGACCCCGATGACTGGCCCAATTCCCGCCTGCTGCTGCTCTGGGGATATGACCCCGCCACCACCATCAGCCGTACCAACGCCACCCTCTATTTGCAGCAGGCCAAAGAGAAAGGCGTGCGTATCGTCTCAGTGGACCCGCGCCTGACGCCAACCACCGCCACCCTCGCCGACCAGTGGATTCCGGTCATCCCCGGCACTGACGCCGCGGTGCTCATCGCGATGGCCCAGGTCATCATGCGGGAGGGTCTCCAGGACCAGGCGTTTCTAGATAAATACACCGTCGGTTACGAAAGCTACCGAGAATATGTCATGGGGCAGGCGGATGGTCCCGTCAAGACCCCGGAGTGGGCCGCCGGGATCAGCGGCGTGCCCGCCGCCACCATCACCGAACTGGCCCGCCTTTACGCCACCACCAAACCGGCGGCCCTGATCGCCGGTATCGGTCCGGGGCGCAGCGCATTTGGTGAGCAGTACCACCGCGCCGCCCATGCCCTTCAGGCGATGACGGGGAACATCGGTGTGCCCGGCGGCTGGGCCGGGGCCGTCTGCCACCCGATGCCGATGTTCGGCGGTTTCAATTTTCAGATGGGCCGCCTCCCCGGTGTCCCCGAGAACCCGGCGGAGACCGGCGTGCCGCGCCGCCCCAATTCCCTGGCCACCATGGCGGGGTCTGACAGCGGCGCCCGCATCCACTTCGCCGAGGCCCCCGAGGCCATCCTCCAGGGCCGGGCCGGGGGGTATCCCGCGGACATCAAGATGGCCTTCGTGGTGACCAATAACCCGATCAACCAGAACCCCAACAGCGCCAAGCTGGCGAGGGCCTTCGAGACACTGGAGTTCGTGGTCGTAGTGGAACAGACGTTGACCGCCACCGCGCGCTGGGCGGACATCATATTGCCCAACGGCACCTACATGGAGCATAATGACATCGCCATTGGCGGCGCCATCCCCCACTACAACAGCGTCAATCAGGTGATCGAGCCACTGCATGAGGCGAAGTCCCTGCTGCAGATCTGTGACGGGCTGGCGCAGCGCTTCGATATTTCCTTCTTCGGGGAGAAAACCGAGCTCGAATGGCGCCGTGAGATAGCGCGCGACAGCCTCATTCCGGACTTTGATGGCTTCGTGGAGAAGGGCGTCTACCGCATCCCTTTCCCGGAACCACGGGTGGCTTTCCGGGATGAGATCGCGGACCCGGAGCACCACCCCTTCCCGACGCCGTCGGGCAAGATCGAGATTTACTCCCAGCCGTTGGCGGAAATGGCGGCGCCGCTATTGCCGCCACTGCCACACTATTTCGAAACGTGGGAGAGCCGCGGCGATCCGCTGACCGAGAAGTATCCCCTGCAACTGATCACCACGCACTTCAAGACGCGGGCCCACAGCCAATTTGAGAACGTGCCCTGGCTGGTGGAACTGACGCCCCAGGCGGTGACCCTGAACAGCGGTGACGCCGCCTCGCGCGGCATCAAGAGCGGGGACACGGTGAGGGTCTTCAATGACCGCGGCACGGTGGTGCTGCCGGCCATTGTCAGCGAACGCGTCATGCCCGGCGTGGTGGACCTGCCGCAGGGGGCCTGGTACAGTCCGGACGCGGATGGCGTGGACCGGCGCGGCTGCGCCAACACGCTGACCCGGGACATCGGTTCTCCGGGTGGCGCCGCCTGCCACAACACGGCGCTGGTTGAGGTGGCCGCGGTGCCGCCGGCGTAGGTGCCC
>CAZPSW010000002.1:0-868 GCA_964589255.1 uncultured Dehalococcoidales bacterium | reverse complement strand
TTTTCTGCGCCAGTTGGAATACCGGGGAGGCGTTTGATGATTCCAGGAGAAGGCTACAGGGTGCGCTTCACCGTCATCGAGGTGGGGCAGGGGTAATAATTGTGGCCTCGTCAGCCGCCGCTAATCACCCGGTTCACCAGAAAAATACCGACACCGACCACGAAGAGCGTGCCACAGACGGGGAAAACCCGCGCCGCCGCCCAGCCGGGCAAAAATATGTCCGTCACCGAGCCGCGTGTGGCGCCGTAGCGTAAGGCCAGCGTGGTCAGCGGGCAGCGCCCGTGATTGAGAAGCAGCGCCACACCCTCCGCGCAGATTAGCCCGATCGCCAGATAGGGGTACCAGCCGGGTGCCCGTGAGACGCCGGCGTAAAGGATGTAGACCACGCCACCGCTCATGACCCAGCAGATCATGGAGTGGACGAGCTTGATAAGGAGTATGCGGCGCTGGTATAGCGGTGGCATCGTGATCAACCTCCGCCGACACTTTAGCCCAGTTCAAGCGGGGTTTTCAACCGGTACTGACCATCAACTAATTCATTAATGTCATCTATCAGTTGCCTAATTTGTTTCTGTTTCCATCTATATTACCTTTGAAATAAAGGTACGTATAGGTTCTCAGGCTCATAAAACAACAGAAAGGGATTCTCGTTGTATCGGTCTTCAATGTCTTCATCATCGTGCGTGGCATCACTTCTACGCCGATAGTATTCGTCCCACAACGGGACAAACTGTTCTTGATGTTCTAAGAACCAGAATCGTAGCTTCTGGAATCGTAGTTCTTCAGGATCTGACGGAGACTCCGGTATCTGGCCAGAGTCAACAGATCCAGAGATATCAATGAACAAGTCCGCTAGTTGGAACCAATG
>CAZPSW010000001.1:24473-27196 GCA_964589255.1 uncultured Dehalococcoidales bacterium | reverse complement strand
GGCCGGCCATCGGCATCGGCATGATCGGGTTCTCCGCGCTGCAGGGCATCGCCCGC
Organism: uncultured Dehalococcoidales bacterium; assembly: GCA_964589255.1. Lineage (GTDB taxonomy): Bacteria > Chloroflexota > Dehalococcoidia > Dehalococcoidales > SURF-40 > CAZPSW01. Next base: position 27,140 of record CAZPSW010000001.1, on the reverse strand, counting down.
AACCCGGAGGCACGCGGTCCCATCGGCACCAACATGATCCTGGCGATCGCCTTCACCGAAGCGGTGGCGATCTACGTGCTGGTGGTGGCCATCATCCTGGTATTCGTAGCTTAACGCAGAGGGAGGATTCTCATGGGACAGGACGGACTTCCGCTCTGGGTTGGTGCCATCATTGCCGGCAGCATCATCGGCGTCTTCATGGTGGCCTCCGCCGCCATTTTGGCGGTGTTCGGGCTGCTCGGTTGAACGCCTACCCGGAGTTTGAATTAAGGATCGCATTATGGAAGCACTCGGCTTCAATATACAGTCGCTGATTGCCCAGGTGGTAAACTTCATCATCCTCTTACTGGTGCTCGGCGTAGTGGCCTACAAGCCGGTCATGAAAATGCTCGACGAACGTTCGCGCAAGATCAAGGAAAGCCTGGAACAGGCGGAAACGGTACGCCAGCAGGCGGCCGCCGCCGAGGACGAGACGAAGCAGCGCATCGCCGAAGCCTCCCGCGAGGGGCAGGAGATCGTCAACCGTGCCCTGAAAACGGGGGACGAACTGCGCGCCAAGTCCAAAGTGGACGCCCAGGCGGAGACCGAGACGATGCTCACCCGGGCGCGCGGCGAGATTGCGCGGGAGCGTGACGAAGCCATCGACAGCGTGCGCCGCGAATTCGCGGACCTCACCGTGCTGGCCGCGGAGCGCGTCATCGACCGCTCGCTGGACAAGACGGCGCACCAGGAATTGATCAAAGAAGTTCTGGAAAAGAGCGACGCCCTGAAGAAGGGGTAAAAACGCATGGCAAGCGGTTTCAGCGCCAAGCGCTACGCCGTGGCGGTCTTCGAGATCGCCCGAGAGCGCGACGAACTGGATAAGTGGCAGGCGGAACTGGACGCGGTGCTCACGCTGCGTCGGGATACCGCCCTGGCCGCCTGGCTGGACAACCCGAAGGTGGGCCTGGAGATCAAGCGGGAATACCTTGAGGCGGCGCTGGGGCAGGTCTCCGCGCTGACGCGCAACCTGGTCTACCTGCTGATCACGCGGGGACGGCTGGCGGGGCTGGCGGAGATCGCCACCGCTTACGCGGCGCGCCTCAACGAGCACCGTGGCCTGGTGCCCGCCCGCGTCACCACCGCGGCGCCGCTGGACGGGGCCACCAGGGACAAATTGAAGGCCCGCCTGCACCAGATCACCGGCCAGGACGTGGTGCTCAGTACCAACGTTGACCCGGCGCTGGTGGGCGGCTTCGTGGCCAGGATTGGGGACAAGCTGCTCGACGGCAGCACCCGGAGCAATTTAAAGGCATTAAGAAAGAGCATCTCAGAAAGCTGAAGACGCGCACGCACCGCGTGCGTGGAGGAAAACATGGCATCCAAAGGTCAGGATATCGTATCGGTAATCAAGCAGCAGATTGAACAGTTCGGCGGCGCGGTGAACCTGGTTGACGTCGGCACCGTGATCGAGGTGGGCGACGGCATTGCGCGCATCCACGGTCTTTCCGGAGTACGCGCCAGCGAGCTCCTGCAATTCCCCGGTGACGTCATCGGCATCGCCCTGAACCTGGACGAGGACAGCGTCTCCGCGGTCATCCTGGGGGAGTACGCGGGGATCAAGGAAGGCGACGAGGTGCGCTGCACGGGACGCATCGCCGAGGTCGGCGTGGGCTCCGCCCTGGTGGGGCGCGTGGTCAATCCGCTGGGACAGCCCATCGACGGCAAGGGCGCCATCAAGACGGAAGGCACCCGCCCCATGGAGCGCATTGCGCCGAACGTGGTGGTGCGGCAGAAGGTGGACACGCCGGTACAGACCGGCATCAAAGCGGTCGACGCCATGATTCCGATCGGGCGCGGGCAGCGTGAGCTGATCATCGGGGACCGTTCCACCGGCAAGACGGCCATCGCCATCGACGCCATCATCAACCAGCTGGGCGGCAACCTGACCTGTATCTACGTCGCCATCGGCCAGAAAGCCTCGCGGGTGGCCAACGTCGTCGGCGTGCTCGAGGCCCGCGGCGCGATGGCCCATACCATCGTGGTGGCGGCCAATGCCGCGGACTCGGTGGCGCTGCAATACCTGGCCCCCTACGCGGGTTGCGCCATCGGCGAAGAGATCATGGAAAACGGCGGTGACGCGCTGATCATCTACGATGACCTGACGCGCCACGCCTGGGCATACCGGCAGCTCTCGCTGCTGCTGCACCGTCCGCCGGGCCGGGAGGCCTACCCGGGCGATGTCTTTTACCTGCACAGCCGCCTGCTGGAACGCGCCGCCAGACTGGATGATGCCCACGGCGGCGGTTCGCTGACGGCACTGCCGGTGATCGAGACGCAGGCGGGGGACGTTTCGGCATATATCCCCACCAACGTCATCTCCATCACCGACGGCCAGATTTACGTGGAAACGGACCTCTTCAACGCCGGGATTCGCCCCGCGCTCAACGTGGGCCTCTCGGTAAGCCGCGTCGGCAGCGCCGCGCAGACCGGCGCCATGAAGCAGGTGGCGGGCCGCCTGCGCCTGGACCTGGCGCAGTTCCGGGAACTGGCCGCCTTCGCCCAGTTCGGCACCGCGGACCTAGACAAGGCGACGCTGGCGCAGCTGGAGCGCGGGCAGCGCATCACGGAAATCCTGAAACAGCCGCAGTCCCAGCCGCTGACGGTGGGGAAACAGGTGTCCATTCT
>CAZPSW010000001.1:19091-24463 GCA_964589255.1 uncultured Dehalococcoidales bacterium | reverse complement strand
CGGTCAACGGCCACCTGGACGACATCCCGGTGGAAAAGGTACGGGGCTTTGAGGCGGATTTCATGCGCGGCATGGAATCAAGCTACGCGGGAATCCTGGAGACGATCAACAGCAGCGGCGCCATGACCGACGAAACGGGCGCCGCCCTGACCCAGGCCATCGAGGAATTCAAAAAGGGCTGGATGAGCGTCTAAATGGCCAACATGCGCACCATACGCCGCCAGATACGCGGCGTACAGAACATCGCCAAGATCACCCGGGCCATGGAGATGATCGCCACCTCCCGCATGCGCCGCGCCCAGGAGGCGGGCCTGGCGGGACGGGCCTATTCCGAGCGCATCTGCCAGGTGGTGAGCGAACTCTGCGGCCTGCCGGAGGCGGTGGCCAACCTGCACCCGCTGCTGCAAACGCGGCCGGCGCAGAATATCACCGTCGTGCATATCACCCCGGACCGCGGTCTCTGCGGTGGCCTGAACTCCAATTTGAACCGCAGCGTGGCCACCTTCCTGCTGCAGCAGAAAGAGATCAGCACGCACCTGGTCTGCGTGGGGCGCAAAGGGGTGGAGTTCCTGGCCCGCACCGGGGCGCACGTCCAGGCGGAGTTCGTCAAGATCGGGGACCGGCCCAGCCTGATGGACACCCTGCCCATCTCCCGTATCATCATCGAGGACTACGCCTCCGGCGCCACCGACGCGGTCTACCTCTCATTCGCCGAATTCGTCACCACCACCAGGCAGCAGCCGGTAATGCGCCAGGTGCTGCCGGTTACCGCCATCGGCGCCGCGCCGGGGGAAAGCAACGAGTATATCTACGAACCAAACCCGGAAGCGGTGCTGGCGGAACTTTTACCGCGTTTCATTGAGACCGAGGTCTACCACGCGGTACTGCAATCCATCGCCAGCGAACAGTCCGCCAAGATGGTGGCGATGCGTAACGCCACCGAGAACGCGGGTGACCTGGTTGAATCCCTGACGCTGTCCTACAACAAGGCGCGCCAGGAAAGCATCACCAAGGAGCTACTGGAGATTTCTGGCGGCGCCGCCGCAGTATAGGAGGTTAGCATGGCCAAGGGTAAAGTGGCACAGGTTATCGGCACGGTGGTGGACATCGAGTTCCCGCCCGATGCCTTGCCCGCCCTCTTCAACGCCGTCAAGGTACAGATGGACGATGAGACCCTGGTGCTCGAAGTTCAGGAGCACCTGGGCAATAACTGGGTACGCTGCCTGGCGATGGGCCCCACCGAGGGCCTGGCGCGCGGCGCGGAAGCGGATGATACCGGCAACCCGATCAAGGTGCCGGTGGGTCACGCCTCCCTGGGGCGCCTCTTCAACGTCCTCGGTGAAGCCCTCGACGGCCGGGGCGAGGTCAAGGCCGAGGAGCACTGGCAGATCCACCGCGAGGCGCCGCGCTTCGACGAACAGGAAATGACGACCCAGATCCTGGAGACCGGACTCAAGGTGATTGACCTCATCACCCCCTTCGCCAAGGGCGGCAAAATTGGTGCCTACGGCGGCGCCGGGGTGGGCAAGACGGTAATCATCATGGAACTCATCCGCAACATCGCCACCGAGCACGGCGGCTTCTCCGTCTTCTGCGGCATCGGGGAGCGTTCCCGCGAAGGCAACGACCTGTGGCAGGAAATGACCGAATCCGGCGTCATCGACAAGACGGTAATGGTCTTCGGCCAGATGAACGAACCCCCCGCGGTGCGCCTGCGCATCGGCCTCACCGGGCTGACGATGGCGGAATACTTCCGGGACCGCGAGAACCAGGACGTGCTGCTTTTCATCGATAATATCTACCGCTACACGCTGGCGGGCATGGAGGTCTCGGCGCTACTGGGGCGCATGCCCTCGGCGGTGGGCTACCAGCCGACGCTGGCGACGGAGATCGGCGAACTCCAGGAACGCATCACCTCCACCAAGAACGGTTCCATCACCTCTTTCCAGGCGATCTACGTCCCCGCCGACGATTATACCGACCCCGGCGTGGTGACCACTTACGGCCACCTTGACGCGGTGATCGCGCTGGAGCGCTCCATCGCCGCCATGGGCCTCTACCCCGCGGTGGACCCGCTGGCCTCAACCTCCCGTGTGCTGGACCCGGCGGTGGTCGGCGAGGAACACTACCGCGTCGCCCGTGAGGTGCAGCGCGTGTTACAGCGTTACAAGGACCTCCAGGACGTGATCGCCATCCTGGGCATCGAGGAACTCAGCGACGAGGACAAGGTGACCGTGGCGCGGGCGCGCCGCGTACAGCGTTTCCTCTCCCAGCCGATGTTTGTCTCCGAGGTCTTCACCGGGCGCCCCGGCCGTTACGTGCCGGTGGCCGATACGGTACGCGGCTTCAAAGAGATTCTGGCCGGGAACTACGACCACCTGCCCGAGGGCGCTTTCGTCATGGCGGGCACCATTGAGGACGTGGTTGAGGAAGCCAAGAAGATGGGCGTCGAGGCATAAACCGATGGCGACGATGATACTGGACGTGGTCAGCGCGGAACGGCTGGTCTTCAACGGCGAGGTGGAAAAGGTGGTGGCGCCCGGCGTCGAGGGGCAGCTCGGCATCCTGCCGCACCACGCCCCGCTGATGACGACGCTGGACGGCGGCGAGCTTTTCGTGACGCAGCACGGGTCCGAGGTCTGCATCTCGGTGACCGGCGGTTTCATGGAGGTGCGTCCGGACCACGTGATCGTGCTGGCGGACGCCGCGGAGCATGTCGAGGAGATTGACGTGCAACGCGCCGAAGAGGCCAAGCTGCGCGCTGAAGAAAGGCTGCGCACCCCGGTGCCGGACCTTGACATGGCCAAGGCGGAGGCGGCGTTAAGACGCTCCGTACTGCGGCTCAAGGCGGCGGAACGCATCGCCGGCAGACGCCGCAGCCGTAGTGGCCCATCCGGCATCTGATTTCCCCTTGAGGCGCCAGCGGCTACTGGTGCGGCGGTTGACGCCGGCGGTTTCGCTGCCGTATTTTGAGGCCAACGCCAGACGCGCCGCCGGATTTTTTACCCCATTGTTGGGGTTAAAGCGGCGAGCCACACCAGGGAGTTAAAGAGGCTGCGCCTCTTATTATTATCTTCCCTTTCCCGGCGGGAAGGGGATCGAGGGGATGGGGATAACCCTTCAATAAAAATGGACGCGTCCCAACTTCTCCGCGCCATCATTCAATCGTTTAGTTCCAATAACCCCGGCATGGGCTCAATGACAACGCGCCCCCGCTCCAGGTCCACCGTCTTCACCACCTCATCGATGGCCGGTATCAAAACCTCGTGGCCGGCCCCGTCCCGCACCAGGAAGTTATCGTTGCTGCCGGTGGGCAGGATGCGGGTGATAACCCCCAATACCTTGCCCTCGACGGTACGTACCTCAAGCCCCTCAAGCTGGAAATGGTAATAGCCACCGTCCTCGGGCGGCTTCAACTGGTCACGGTGAATCTCGAGTAACTGCCCGCGCAATTCCTCCGCCTGGGCCACACCGTCGATGCCGTCAAGCTTGAGCACGAATTGCGCCCTGCGCCGGGTCGCCCGCGCCACGGTGTAAGGCACGCCGTTAACGTAGACGGTGGCGCCGCGTCGAAAGCGTTCCTCGGTGAAGTCGGTGGCCGGATTGACCTTGATCTCGCCCTCGAGACCCACCGGGGCGGTCACCAGGCCGATGCTGACGTATTCGGGGTTTTCCGGGGACATGTGTCACCTTCAGGACATACTGACGGGTTGTTATCTGGCGGTGAGGCGTGGCCCGGAGTAGGGGTTAAATAATTTCCAGGGTGACCTTGATGCCCTGCTTGGCGGCCTTGACACGAATCAGGGTGCGGATGGCGCCGGCGATGCGGCCCTGCTTGCCGATGACGCGGCCTTTGTCATCATCGGCTACGGTGAGCTTGAGCACCAGCCCGCGTTCATCGTTTTCCTCGGTCACCACCACGTCGTCCGGTGCGTTCACGATGGACCGGGCGACGAACTCCACCAGATCCTTCATCACTTCCCCTTGGTTTGCTGGAACCTCTCCAGGACGCCCACCTTGGCCAGCAGCCGGGCCGCCGTTTCGGTGGGTTGCGCCCCCTTCTGCAGCCATTCCAGAGCTTCCACTTCTTTGATTACCACCGTTTCCGGATCGGTCAGCGGGTTGTAGTGCCCAATGATACTGATGAAGGCGCCGTCCCGCGGCGCTCTTGAGTCGGCCACCACCAGCCGGAAACTTGGCTTCTTTTTGGCACCTGTGCGACGTAATCTGATTTTTACCATAACATCTAAATATACAACAAGGGTTCCAGCCTGTCAATATGGGTGGCACCGGGGTTTGTGCCGGACCACGGCTTGGCCTATAATGGGCCTTAGGGTACCGATGCAACTACTCTGTGCCATAGTGGGAATGACCGGGTCCGGCAAGTCCGAACTGACGGCATGTTTCGTGCGTGCCGGTTTTGGCCGCGTGCGTTTCGGCGACGCCACCGACGAGGAATGCCGCAAGCGTGGTCTGGAACTCACCGAGGCCAACGAACGCACCGTCCGCGAACAGTTCCGCAACGAACTGGGCCCGGCGGCCTATGCCATGCTCAACCTGCCGCGGCTGGAACAGGCCTGCGCCCATAACGACGTGGCGATCGACGGTCTCTATTCCTGGGAGGAGTACACCTACCTCAAGGACCGCTTTGGCGGGGCACTGGTGGTGGTGGCGTCGGTTTGCTCTCCCAAGACGCGCTACCGGCGTCTGGCGGCGCGTGAGGTACGTCCCCTGACGGCGGAGGAAGCCGCTTCACGGGACCATGCCGAGATCGAAAACCTGAACAAGGGTGGACCCATCGCGATGGCGGATATCAGTGTGCTCAACGAGGGCGCCGCGGCGGAGCTGGACCGGGCCGCGGAACATATCATCGAGGCGCTGCGTGGCCGAACGGCTTGAATTAGACACCTATTTTTTGAAGATCGCCTCGGTAGTGGCGGAACGCGCCACCTGCCTCCGTCACCACGTCGGGGCCCTGGCGGCGCGGGACAAGCACATCCTGGCCACCGGCTACAACGGCGCGCCGTCCGGCCTGCCGGACTGCCTGACGCTCGGCTGCCTGCGTGACGAACTGAACATTCCCTCCGGCGAACGTCACGAAATATGCCGCGCCATTCACGCGGAACAGAACGTCATCATCCAGGCCGGTCTGCACGGGGTCAGCCTGGAAGGCAGCACCATCTACTGCACCCATACGCCCTGCCGTCTCTGTGCCAAGATGCTGGTCAATGCGCGGATCGCGCGTTACGTCAGTTTCGGGCGTTACCGGGACGATATCTTCACCGATCTTTTCAAGGACGCCGGCATTGAGATGGTGATGCAGGACCGCCCGCCGGACGGTATCGGCTACCTGGACTAAACCCAGCGCGCTG
>CAZPSW010000001.1:15755-19081 GCA_964589255.1 uncultured Dehalococcoidales bacterium | reverse complement strand
CGCTGACAGACCTGCCGTGCGCCACCGCTGGTGTAAAACGTTTCAAACACTTTTGTTTTAGTCAAACCCCATCCCCTTAATCCCCTTCCCTGGGGAAGGGGAAGTAATTTGTGAGAGGCTGCGCCTCTTTAACTCCTCTGGCGTGGCTCATGGGGAAGAGGATATTAGATTGAGAGACTTCGTCTCTTTGACTCGTCACAAATCAGGGTTAAATGATCCGGCGGGGGAAAACTACGCGTGCCAGGCCCAGAGCAGCAACATGCTGATCAGCACCACCACCACGGTGGCCGGCACCGCCACCTTCATGTAGCGCCCCCAACTGATGGGGTGACCCTCGCGGGCGGCGATGGCGGTACCCACCACGTTGGCCGAAGCGCCGATCGGGGTGGCATTACCACCAATGTCACAACCCAGCGCCAGCGTCCAGGCCATCGTTTCCAGGTTCAAGCCGGCGGTCAACGCCAGGTTCTTGATTACCGGCACCATGGTGGCGGCAAAGGGGATGTTGTCCACCAGCGCCGATGCCACCGCGGAGATCCAGAGTATCAGCGGTATGACGATGAATATCTGGCCCCCGGAAACAGCCGCGATCCAGTGCGCCACCATCTCCAGCACACCGGTTTCCTCGAGCCCGCCGACGGTGACGAAGAGGCCGACGAAAAACAATAATGTGCGCCAGTCCAGGCCGCGCACTAGGTGCATCGCTTTACGGTTCGCGTAGAGCAGCGTCAGTGCCGCCGCGATGACGCCGATCAGGGCCACGCTCATGCCTGTTTCGGCATGCGTCACCAGCAGCACGATGACCACTAGGAAGATACCCGCATTGACGTAAAAGTCGGTACGGTTGCTGATGGCGCTGGTGGGTAGTGGGCAGGATGCCATCAACTCCTCGCTGGATTCCTTCTGAGACCGCTGCAGAGACTTCCGGAAGGCAAAAAAGAAAATCGTGACGGCCACCACCATGCCGATCCAGGCGATGGCGCCGGTATTCATCAAAAAATCAGTGAAGGAGTAACCCAGGGCGGTGCCAATGATGATGTTCGGCGGGTCCCCGCTCATGGTGGAGGCGCCGCCAACGTTGGCGGCGAAGATCTCCGCGATGATGATCGGTACCGGGTCGAATTTCAGCTGCCGCGAAAGTTCGATGGTGACCATCGCCAGGAAGAGCAGCACGGTGATGCTGTCGATAAACATCGCGAGGAAACCGGCCAGCAGCATGAAGGCCACCAGCAGTGGTACCACGTGGCAGCGTACCGCGCGCGCCAGGATGATGCAGATCCAGCGGAAAAATCCGACCTCGCCGAGGCCTTCCACCATGATCATCATGCCGCCGATGAAGATCAGCGTCTGCCAGTTGATACCGGGGGAATCCGCGTGGTGCCCGCCGGGCCACCAGAACTGCGGGTCAGGCAGCTGTTGCAGGTTCAGCACGCTGCCCACCATGTGGGGCTCACGCTCGATGAGAAGGAAGACCACCACCAGCGTCAGCACCCCGCCGCCCACCGCCGGGATATAGCGGTGGACCTTGTCCGAGATGATGGTGATGAACATCCCCAGGAAAATGAAGATGGCGACAATTTGTGCGGTAGTCATTGATATTTCCTGGCCGCTCTGGACCAAATACCCCTACCTATGGCATAAATCAAAAGGCTGGAGTACCTAACAGGATAGCTGGTGGTGGCGGGTATCGTCAATGTACCAGCTTACCGGCTGAAACCCGACCGCTCGGCCCAGCGCGGGTGGCGCCCTCACTCCACCTGGTGCAGGTCTTCGGGTTTTTCCAGGCGGTCAAAGAACAGTACGCCGTTCAAGTGATCCAGTTCGTGCTGGAAGGCTTGCGCCAGGCGTCCCGTACCCTTGATCCGTATCTCGTGGCCGTCCCGGTCAAGCCCCTTTATCACCGCCTGATCGAAGCGCTTGATTTCGCACCAGTAACCGGGCACGCTGAGGCAGGCTTCCTCGACGCGGGCCTCGTCCCGGCAGCGGAGCAAAGAGGGATTGACCACCGCGGTCACCTCACCATCCTCCAGCGCCAGCGTCACCACCCGCAGCCCGACGCCCACCTGCGGCGCCGCCAGACCGGCGCCGTTCTCCGCCTGCATCGTCTCCAGCATGTCGTCGATCAGCTGCCGTACCGAGGCGTCGATCTTTGTCACCTTGTGCGCCTTGCGGCGCAGCACCGGTGCCGGCACGCAGTAGAGCTTGCGCCGTGCCATCAGTCCTCCGTGACGGGGCCCAGCAGACGCTCCCGGATCAGGTCCGCCAGGCCGCTGACGTCCTCCAGGGAATACTGCGCCGTCTCACCCGGCAACGGCTCGTCAGTGGCCGTCGCGATCACGTTCTCAAGCCCTTCCAGCGGGGCCGCATGTCCCCGCCGGTGCACCTCTATCTTGGCCACGGGATCATGCTTGAAGCCCTCGGCGAGCAGCAGGTCACAACCGGCGCCGACCAGGCCCGCCAGTTCCGCCACCGTATAGTCCCCAGGGTCCTGGTAGGTGATTACCAGTTTTCCCGGCCCGTAGAGCGCGGTGGCGGCGCTGCCCGCCACCAGGTGCCGCCAGGAGTCGCTGCCGGGCAGGTCGGTGCTTGATGCCTCTGGCGCGTGTTTCACGGTGGCGACGCGGTAGCCGCGCCCCGTTAACTCCTGGAGCAGTTTCGCCAGCAGCGTCGTCTTGCCTGAATTCGAGGGCCCCACCAGGGCCACCGCGGGTGGGCTATCAGATGTTCTTTGCACCTTCATATCATACCACTTTCTTGAGCCTGCGTCAGGGGGTGCGAGGGCGGGTGTAGACACGAAACAGTTCTACCCCGCCGTCCTCGAAGCAGACGGTGCAGCCGTCGCAGGCGGCCGGGTCCACCTCCACGGCCTGCGTCTCGATGCCGATCTCGCGGTACATTTCCAGCATGCGCGTCATATCGGCACCGCCGGTGAGCGCGGCGTACTGCCAGCCCGTCGCCAGCAGCGCCGCCTCGGTTTCCGGGTTACCCGTCATGCCGGTACCCCCTTACGGAAAATAAAACGTAGACGATCATTAATTGGTCCGGGTGGCGATATGGTGTCGCCTGCAATTAAGTAAATATTACTATTAATGGCGAGGACTTGTCACCGCCCGGCCCCGGCGGTTATAGTCCGGCGCCATAAAGTCCCTGTTCCCGGATGTAGGCCGCCACCGCCGGCGGCACCAATCCCGTCAGGTTCTCCCCACGCGCCGCCCGCCGGCGTATCCCGGTGGCACTGATGTCCCGCGGCGGCATCTCCAGCCAGACCACCCGGTTGCTGATGCCCGGCAGCGCCTTTTCCAGCACCGCCAGGTCCGGGCGTGACG
>CAZPSW010000001.1:13620-15745 GCA_964589255.1 uncultured Dehalococcoidales bacterium | reverse complement strand
CCAGCCGGCAGAGCCGGATCACCTCTGCCGGCTGATACCAGCGCGGCAGCTCGGCCAGGGTCTGCCAGCTGAGGATGAAATACAGCTCATCCTCCGGGGCCAGTTTCTCTCTTACCTGCGCCAGGGAGTCCCGCGTGTAGCTCGGCCCGGGGCGCGCTACCTCCAGCCGCGAGAGGTGGTAACCGGGGCGTCCCCGCGTCGCCCGCGCCAGCATCGCGGCGCGCGATGCTGGCGCGGTCACGGCGCGTCCCTCTTTCATCCAGGGGCGCCCCGCCGGCATGAATATCACCGTGTCCAGTCCCAGTGACCGCCGCGCCGCGGCGGCCAGGCCAAGGTGGCCGTAATGCACCGGGTCAAAGGTGCCGCCGAGTATCGCCAGGCGTTTCACGGCCAGTCCCACTGGGTGGTGCCGACTCGGACCCTGTCCCCCGGTCGAATACCAGCTTCTTCCAGGGCCTTATAGACACCGCGGGCTTTCAGACGCTGCTTGATGTACCAGATCAATTCGTTGGCGTTACCACCGCTGCCCACCGCGAGGTGAGCCAGGTCCGCCGCGTCAACATTGTAGACACCGTCCAGGGCGCTGATCTCCGGTCCGCCGTCCCGTGGTGACGGTGTGAAGACCTTCTCCGAACCGGGTGGGAACTCCGGTGACGGCAGCGCCCCGAGCGCGCCGGCGGCCGCCCCCACCAGTTCCGGGACGCCCTCACCGGTGGCCGCGGAGATGAAAAGCACCGTGATACCGACGCCGTCGAGGTCTTGTTTTATCTCCGCGCGCCGCGCCGCTACTTCCGGCAGGTCAATCTTATTCACTGCCACCATCTGTGGCTTTTGCCCCAGGTCTTTGTCATACAGGCTGAGTTCCACGTTGAGACGGGCGAGGTCGTTCTGCGGCGTCTCGGACGCCCCGTCGAGGAGGTGTACCAACAGGCGCGTACGCATTACGTGGCGCAGGAATTCATGTCCCAGGCCCTTACCCAGGTGGGCGCCGTCGATGAGGCCGGGGATCTCCGCCATCACCAGCGCCTGGTCCCCGTGGCGCACAACGCCGAGTTCCGGTTGCAGTGTGGTGAAGGGATAAGCGGCGACCTTGGGTTTCGCCGCCGAGACGGCGCGCAGCAGCGTTGATTTACCGGCATTGGGGTAACCGATGATGCCCACATCGGCGATGGCGCGCATCTCCAGGCGGACTTCCAGTTCCGGGCCCGGTGCCCCTTTCTGGTAGAGGCGCGGCACCTGGTTGGTGGCACTGGCGAAGTGCACGTTACCGCGCCCGCCGCGCCCGCCGCGAAGAACTCTCACTTGCTGCCCGGGCAGCGCCAGGTCCGCCAATGGCAGGCCACTACCGGCGTCCAGCACCACCGTCCCGGCCGGCACCGCCAGTTGTGTCAACTGACCGTTACGCCCGTGCTTCTTGCGTCCGCGTCCGTCCTCACCGCGTTCCGCCTGGTAATGCCCGTGGTGGCGGTAACCGAGCAAACTGGTGATCGAGACGTCCGCGGTAAAGACGATGTCCCCGCCGTTACCCCCGTCGCCGCCGTCCGGTCCCCCCAGCGGCACGAACTTCTCCCGCCGGAAGCTGGGAATACCGTCGCCGCCGTCGCCAGATTTTAACCGTATGTGAACCAGATCATACAAATCTCTGCTCGTGGTGGATTAACTTACCAGTGTTGCCTTGATACACCGTAAACCGGTTTATCCGTTCACCGTCTAGAACGGGTGTTTTAAGGTAATCCAATATAATAATCTTTTATGTTTAAACCTATTTATAATACTAATATAGCACAGCAGGCAGGCGCGGCCCCCGCCGAAACCGGGATGCGGCTTTTCGCGGGCCGCGGGGCCGCGCCGTACCCACAACCGGACCCGGTTATCAAGATTTTACGGCGCTGGCCACGGCAAACCGAGTCTGACACCCGGCGGCGAATGTGTACTGCGTGGTGGACAGGCGGTGGGGCCACCGGTATTGGATGTTGACGTCTAAACACCCGGGGAAAAAATAACGGCCATGAATAATTAATTAATCCGACGCCGTGAGGGTGATCGTCACAAATAGGCATAATCGGTGGAGGAGGAGGATATCGCCCGGTGGAGATGTCGACACCCGGTACCGGGTGTCGACATC
>CAZPSW010000001.1:7595-13610 GCA_964589255.1 uncultured Dehalococcoidales bacterium | reverse complement strand
ACCCAAAAAAATCGCCATTCCGGGGGGTGGGGGTGCTCCCCCCCGGGGGTATTTGCCCACCCCGGGACGGGGGTGCCCACACGCCCCTTTAACGCTGCCGCGCCAGCCTGGCCTGCAACCCCTGCACGATGCCTGAAAGGCGGTCGTTGTGGCGCATTGCTTCGGTGACTTTGGTGCAGGCGTGAATTACAGTGGAGTGGTCCCGCCCGCCGACGGCTTGGCCGATGCTCACCAGTGATGCCCCCGTGAGTTGCTTCATGAGGTACATAGCGACCTGACGCGCCAGCGTGGTGCGCTTGTCCCGCAGGCGGCTGCGGATGTCCTCCGGGGCCACCTGGAAGGTCTCGGCGACCAGGTTGAGCACGTCCTGCGGCGGTATCTCCGGCTCACGGGCAACGGTTTTCTGGCCGATGCCGTCGAGTGCCCGATGGGCGATCTCCAGCGTCGCCGGCTGGCCCACCAGCCGCGCGAATGCCAGCACCCGGTTCAGGGAACCTTCAAGCTCACGTACGTTGGCGGTGCTGTGTTCCGCGATCAGCGCCATCACTTCGGCGGGCAGCGTCACCCGCTGCGCGGCCGCCTTTTCCTCCAGTATCGCCAGCCGCGTTTCCAGGTCCGGCGGCTGGATGTCCACGATCAACCCCCAGCCGAAACGCGAGACGAGCCGGTTTTCCAGCCGAATCGACTTCGGCGGGCTGTCACAGGTGAGCACGATCTGCCGGTTAGAATTGTGCAATTCGTTGAAGGTGTGGAAAAAGCTTTCCTCGGTCTGTTCCTTACCGGAGATGAACTGCACGTCGTCAAGCAGCAGCAAGTCCGCGCTGCGGTACTTGGCGTGGAAATCCTCAGTAGTACGGCGGCGGATGGCGCTGACGAACTCGTTGGTGTATTGCTCCGCGCTGGCGTAGATTACCTTCAGGTGGCTGCGCTTCACGGCATGCCCGATGGCGTGCAGCAGATGGGTCTTGCCCAGCCCACAGCCGGAATAGATGTAGAGCGGGTTGTAACTGTGGCCGGGGTTTTCCGTGACGCGCTGCGCCGCGGCGTGGGCCAGGGAATTGCCACCGCCGGTGATGAAGGCGTCAAAGGTATAGCTCCGGTTCAGGCGGGGCCGGGAAGGCTCCAGCGCTTCCGGAATACCGCCGCCACCGGTGCCGCCCGCCACCGCGAAGACCAGCCGCGTGCCGTCCCGGGTGAGGTTGATCACCGTCTTTTCCACCAGCGAACGCTGGTTGCGGTCGAGATACTCGGCGATGAAGGCATTGGGCACGCCCACCGTGAGCACGCCGTCCTGGAAGGATACGCCGTTCGTCTTCTGGAACCAGGTCCGGAAGTTGGACTTGTTGACCTGTATCTCCAATTCGCCCAGGGCGGCGTTCCAGATATCGGACGCCGCTTTCGCATCATGCATCGCGGTATCTCCGTGCCGCGGGTACCCGGCGCGTCAATGCAGCCCCCATTTTACCGGCCCGAAGTGGGCCACCCGGTTTTAAAGACAAACGTCCCCCAAAATGAGATACTTGGTTACAAAAAAACCAAAGGCCAAGCGGTTGGCCGAAGTGTTTGAGCGATGGGTTATAGGATAATACGGTAAGCCAAGCGGTGCAAGTTTTTTGTTGGAAACCTCCCGCCGTTGTAGGGCAAATACCTCCCTTAACAGGTCTCCCGTACTCCCGTTTTTGCCCGATATCATACCCCTGACGTGGGGATAGCGGGTTGTGGGCGTGAAAAATAATTGCTAAAATTCAGGGGTTATGAAAACACTGCAAGACATCGTTTTTCTGGGGTCGCCGGACTTCGCGCTGCCTTCGTTACGGCGGCTCGTCAGCGCCGGTTATAACGTGCTCGCGGTCTATACCCAGCCGGACCGGCCGGTCGGCCGGGGGCGGTCCCCCCAGGCCCCGGCGGTGAAACTGGCGGCGCAGGCTCTGGGGCTGACGGTACGCCAGCCGGAACGGCTCGCGGACGCCGCCGCCACGGAGGCGTTGGCGGCCCTGAAACCGGACGCCCTGGTGGTGGCGGCTTACGGGCAGATCATTCCCGCGGCCTGGCTCGCGGCGGCACCCTGGGGGGCTCTCAACCTGCACCCCTCGCTACTGCCCCGCCACCGCGGCGCGGGGCCGGTGGCGGCCACCATCCTTCACGGGGACACTTTCGGCGGCGTTTCCCTGATGCAGCTTGACGCCGGACTGGACACCGGCCCGGTCCACGCGCAGGTGGCCGTCACGGTGGGCGAGACCGAAACCACACCGCGCCTGACGGCGAAGCTGGCCGTGATCGGGGCGCAGCTACTGCACGAGGTGTTGCTCGGCCTGCCCCGTGGGGCGCCGCCACCACGTCCCCAGGAGGACGCTCAGGCCACTTATTTTCCGGCCCTGACGCGCCAGCAGGGTCAGATCGACTGGACCCGCCCCGCGGCAGAGATCGCGCGCCAGGTCCGCGCCTTCCTGCCCTGGCCCGGCAGCTACACTTATTGGCAGGGCAAAAAGCTGGAGATTATGGCGGCCCGCCCGCTGCCGGATGACACCGGCATGGCCCCCGGTACGGTGATACCGGCCTCCCCTGAAATGGCCCTGGACGACCTGCCCGGCGCGGTGCAGACCGGCGCCGGCCGGCTGGGCCTGCTGGAGGTAAAATTGGCGGGCCAACGTGCCCTTGACGGCGCCGCTTTCATGCGCGGGCAGCGTGATTTCAGTGGCAGTCTGCTCACAGGAGGCGCCTGATGGCGGCGGATTACCTCGAGGCCTTCCAGGAACTGGTGCAGATTATGGTGCGTTTGCGCGCACCCGACGGCTGTCCCTGGGACCGTGCCCAGACGCACGCCTCGCTGCGCGAGACGTTCCTCGAGGAAAGCTATGAGGTGCTCCAGGCCCTTGATGAGGGCGACGCCGCCAAGCTCCGCGAGGAACTCGGGGACCTGTTGCTGCACATTATCTTCCAGGCCCAGATCGCCGCGGAGAGCGGGGAATTTCAGATCGCCGACGTGATCCGGGACATCAGTACCAAGCTGCGCCGCCGCCACCCGCACGTCTTCGGTGACGCCACCGCCACTGACGCGGCCCAGGTGGCCCTGAATTGGGACCAATTAAAGAAGCAGGAGCGCCCCCCGGAGACGTCGATTCTGGGAAGCGTGCCGCCGGCGCTGCCGGCGCTGAACTACAGCCAGTCCGTACAGGGCCGCGTGGCCCGGGTCGGTTTTGACTGGGACGCGGACGAGGCAGTATTCGAAAAGCTGACCGAAGAGGTCGCTGAGATGGGCCGGGCGGTGGACGACGCGGAGTGGGCCGCGGAGTTCGGTGACGTGCTCTTCACGCTGGTGAACGTGGCGCGCCGCCGCGGTGTCAGCGCCGAGGCGGCGCTGCGGCAGACGAACTATAAGTTCTACCGCCGTTTTACCTACATTGAACGCACCTGTCGCCGGAGTGGCCGGGAAATGGAAAAGATGAGCCTTGAGGAGACGGACGAACTCTGGGAAGCCGCGAAGCGGGAATTGGGGTAAAGAAATGGTCGGGGTGAGAGGACTTGAACCTCCGGCCTCAGCGTCCCGAACACTGCGCGCTACCGACTGCGCCACACCCCGCCTGACATAATATTATACGCCAACGCGTCAAGACGGGCAAATGGCTTGTCCGTGGGGGGCCTGAGTATGAAATATTGCATTGTGATACCGGACGGCGCCGCCGGCCTGCCGCTGCGCGAGCACGGTAACCGCACCAGCCTGGAAATAGCGGCCACCCCCAACCTCGATCTGATGACGCCCCAGGGCACGCTGGGGCTGACGCGCACCGTGCCAGAGGGCATGGAACCCTCCAGCGCGGTGGCCTGCATGTCCGTACTGGGTTACGACCCGGCGCTTTATTACCGTGGTCGCGCCTCCATCGAGGCCCTCGGCATGGGCATCTCGGTGGCCCCGGGCGAGGCCGTTTTCCGCTGCAACCTGGTCAGCGTCGCGGACGGGCTGATGCGGGATTACAGCGGGGACCACGTCGGGGACGACGAGGCCACGGCACTGGTAACGGCCCTGAATACGGCGCTCGGTGACGCCACGGTCACCTTCCACCCCGGCGTCACTTACCGCCACATCTTGAAATTAAGGGGCCGCCAGGAAACGCTGGCGGTGCAGTGTACGCCACCCCATGACATCGCGGACCAGCCGGTGGCCGCTCACCTGCCCCAGGGCCCGGGCAGCGAGTTGCTGCGGCAGTTGATGGCGCGCTCCGAGGCGGTATTCCGGGACCATCCGGTGAACACGGCGCGGCTGGCCCGTGGGGCCAGGCCGATCACCGGTATCTGGCTCTTCTGGGGTACCGGTAAGCTCCCGGAAATGCCGGATTTCATGACCGCCTACGGGCTCCGGGCGGCGCTCTCTTCGCCGGTGGACCTGCTTCGCGGCCTGGCGCTGCAACTAGGGATCGAGGTACTGCGCATCCCCGGCGTCACCGATGGCCCGGACAACGATTATGCCACCCAGGCGGAGGGCTGCCTCAAGGCGCTCGGGGAGCGGGACCTGGTGGTGATCCACCTGGAAGCGCCGGATGAATGCGGGCACCACGCTGACCTGGCGGCTAAAGTGGCCGCCATCGAGGCCATTGACCGGGAGGTCATGGGGCGCCTGCGGGCCTGGCGCGGGGGCACCCTGCGCGTGCTGGTGCAGCCGGACCACCCGACGCCGCTGGCACTGCGCACTCACACTGCCGACCCGGTGCCCTTCCTGCTCTGGGGGGAGGGACTGCCACCGAACGGGGCGGCCCGCTTCACCGAGGCCGCCGCCGCCGGGACTGGCCTTTTCCAGCCGAACGGCTATAATGTACTGGAGATGTTGCGCGGTAATAATTCCTCATGACCATTGTGGTGCAGAAATACGGCGGCTCCTCGGTGGGCAGCACGGACAAAATGCGCGCCGTGGCGGGCCGCATCACGCGCGCCGTCAATGCCGGTAACGGCGTGGTGGTGGCCGTTTCGGCGATGGGGGACACCACTGATGAACTGATGGCCCTGGCGGCGGCGGTGACGGCCAAACCCGGCCTGCGGGAGATGGACGCGTTACTGGCCACCGGGGAAATGGCCGCCGCGGCGCTGCTGGCGATGACGCTGCGTGACATGGGCCACCCCGCCATCAGCCTGAACGGCGTCCAGGCGGGCCTGAAAACGGACGCCCGTCACGGGCACGCCCGCATCGTCAAACTGGACGCTAAGCGCCTGCACCGGGAGCTGGACCGGGGCCGCATCGTGGTGGTGGCCGGTTTCCAGGGCTGGGACGAAAAGCAGGACATCACTACCTTCGGGCGCGGCGGTTCGGACACCACCGCGGTGGCGCTGGCGATCGCCCTCAAGGCCGCCGTCTGCGAGATTTATACCGACGTTGAGGGCATCTATTCCGCGGACCCGAACCTCATCCCCGAGGCCTTCAAGCTCGAGGAGATCCACTACGAAGAGATGCTGGAACTGGCGACCTACGGGGCCCGGGTGATGCACCCGCGCGCCGTTGAGCTGGCGGAAAATTTCGTCATGCCGATACTGGTGGCGTCTTCCTTTGCGGACGCCCCCGGCACTCTGATTCACGGGGGGGTAACCATGGAAATGCGTAATAAGGCCCGCAGTATCGCCAGTGACCTCGACGTGGCCAAGGTCACCGTGGCCGGCGTGCCGGATCGGCCCGGCATCGCGGCCTCGATCTTTTCCGTGTTGGCGGATGCCGGGATCAGCGTCGACACCATCGTGCAGAATGCCGGCGTCGGCGGTTTCACGGACCTCACCTTCACCGTGCACCGCGGTGACCGGGACCGCGCCCTGGAAGTGATCCGCCCCGCCTGTGAGGAAATCGGCGCCCGGGAGCAGCTCAGTGACGACCAGTTGGGCAAGGTCAGCGTCATCGGCACCGGTATGCTCAACGCACCCGGCTACGCGGCGCGCATGTTTCGCGTCCTTTCCGAGGCGGGCATCAACATCGAGTTGATCTCCACCTCGGAGATTCGCATCACCTGCCTGATCAACAAGTCAAAGGTGAAGGAAGCG
>CAZPSW010000001.1:0-7585 GCA_964589255.1 uncultured Dehalococcoidales bacterium | reverse complement strand
GCGTGCTGCACCGTACCTTTGAGTTGGAAACTGACGAGGACACGGGTACGGCTTAGGCAACCCGCAGCCGGGACGTCGCGGTGGCGGATCGGGAGACCCCCTGGAGACGGTATGCTGCACATCCTGACCGGCGACGACGATTACACCCGCCAGGCGGCCCTGACGGCGCTTAAAGCCAGCCTTGGTGACGCCGCGGAACTGGCCGCCAACACCAATGTCTTCGACGGCGCCCGGGTGCCGCTGGCGGAACTCATCGCGGCCTCGCAGACAATACCTTTCCTGGCGGCGCAGCGGCTGATCGTGGTGGAAAACCTGGCGGCGCGTTTCGCGCCGCGGCTCAAGCTCAGCGTGGGTAAAAAGACGGCCCGCGCCAAGACTCCCCCAAAGGACGAACTGGCGCCCCTGATGGAGGCCCTGCGCAACCTGCCCCCGAGCACCGAACTGGTGCTCACCGAAGGCAAACTCAAGGACACCAATGTGCTGCTTAAGGGCCTGCGTGACGTGGCCCGGGTGCAGCAGTTCCCGCCGCTCCAGGAGCGGGCCATTCCGGAGTGGGTGCGGCGGCGCGCCGAGGAGGCCGGGGCGCAGGTCACGCCACGCGCGGCGGCGCTGCTGGCGCGGCTGGTGGGGAAAAACCTCTGGACGCTGGCCTCGGAGGTAGAGAAACTGGCCCTCTACTGCGCCGACCGCCGTATTGAGGAAGCGGACGTACAGGCCCTGGCCAGCGCCGCCCGTGAGGCCAGTGTCTTTGAACTGGTGGACGCCGTTTTCGAGGGGAAGCACGCCCGTGCCGAGACACTGGTGGAGTCACTGCTGGGGGCCGGCGAGTCCGCTACCGGCCTGATCATGATGCTGCACCGGCAATTGCGCCTGATACTGCTTTGCCGGGAGATGCAGCGCGCGAACGCCCCTGATGCCGCGATACAGTCCCGCCTGGGCCTGGCCTGGGACTTTCAACTCCGTATCGTGAAACAGCAGGCACGCCGGTTCACACGGCCCCAGATTGAAGCTGCCTACCACCGTTTGCTGGTGGCCGACCAGGACATCAAGACCGGTGTTTATGACCCCGACCTGGTGCTGAATATGCTCGTCGTCGAGCTTGGCGGACGTACTCCGGCGAGTTGACGCTCCAAGGGGCGTCTGCTATGCTGGGCTCACGCCTAGCCATGCGCTGGAGGGAAATGGCTGAAACAAGTAATAACACGCCCGCCCGTCTGGCAGAGCTCTGCCGCGAGGAGCTGGCCGGGCGCCAGTTGATCCTGGCGAGCAACCGGGGCCCCCTGGAATACTTCTACACCCCGGAGCGGGAACTTCACGCGCGCCGCGGTGCCGGCGGCGTGGTGACCGCCCTCAGCGGCCTCAGTGGCAGTATGCCGGTGGTCTGGGTGGCCGCCGCCATGGGTGAAGGGGACCGCGCCTTCGCCGCCCGCGCCGGTGACCTGCCAACCAAGATCACGGACAGCCCCGGGGACCTCTCGCTGCGCTTCATCACCTGCCCACGTAACATGTACCACCGTTACTACAACATCTTCTGCAACCCGCTGCTCTGGTTCCTGCAGCACAACATGTGGGACCGCGCCCGCTTCCCGAACGTGGATCACGTCATCTACAGCGCCTGGGAAAAGGGTTACCAGCCGGTCAACGAGCTCTTCGCCAGGGCCATCATCGAGGAGGTGCGGCGCAGTTCTCAACCGCCGATCGTCTTCCTCAACGATTATCACCTCTATACCGCGGCGTCCCACATCCGCGCCGCCCTGCCGCACCAGGTGATCCAGATCTTCGTGCACATCCCCTGGCCCTCGCCGAGCGCCTGGCAGCTACTGCCCGGCTGGATGCGGGAGCCGATCATCCGCAGCCTCTGCGCCTGTGACATCGTGGGCCTGCAGACGGACCGGGACGTGCAGGCATTTTTCAGTTGCTGCCGTGCTTTCATTAAGGATGCCGAGATCGACTATGGCCAGGGCAACGTGCGTCTCGGCGGCCACACCGCGCGGATACGGGCCTACCCCGCCTCCATCGACGTCGAGGGACTGCAACACCTCTCGCAATCAGCGCGGCTCGGGGAATACGTCGAGAAGTTGCGCCCACTCTACGGGGAGCAGACCATCGTGCGCGTCGACCGCCTGGGCCCGAGCAAGAACGTGATCCGCGGTTTCCGCGCCTATGACATCCTCCTGGAACGGCACCCGGAGCTCAAGGGCCGGGTCAAGTTCGCCGCCTTCCTGGTGCCCAGCCGCACCAACCTCAAGGTCTACCGGCGCTACGAGGAGGACGTGTTGCGGCTGATCGAGAGCATCAATACCAAGTACGGCAATGAGACCTGGCGCCCCATCGAGTATTTTTACGAGAACAACTACGTCCAGGCCATCGCCGGTATGTGCCACTACGACGTGCTGCTGGTGAACGCCGTGATCGACGGCATGAACCTGGTGGCCAAGGAAGGCCCGACGGTGAACCAGCGGGACGGGGTGCTGGTGCTTTCCGAGGCCGCCGGTGCTTACGAACAGCTTGGGGAGTGGGCACTGACGGTGGCCCCGGCGGACCTTGAGGGCACCGTCCAGGCGCTCTACCAGGGGTTGATGATGTCCCCCGCGGAGAAAAAGAAACGCGCCACGCACCTGCGGGATCAGATCGCCAGCGCCGACCTCGGTGTCTGGGTCTTAAGCCTGCTCCAGGACGCAGTCAACGTCAGCCGGGACTGACCGCGGCCACCAGCCGCCCCAGGAATTCCGCCACGCCGCTAACGCCGCGTACGGTGAAATCCGCCTCGCCGCCAAGTTCGACGGGCATTTCCGGGTTCGCCACCGCTACCGCCAACCCCTTAAAAGCGCCCCCGGCGCGCTGCGCGCGCAGCGCCCGGAAAGCGGCCAGGTCGGTACGGTCGTCGCCCAGGTAGACGGCCGCCTGCAACCGGTAGTCCTGTATCAGCGCCGTCACCGCGCTGCCCTTGTCCGCGGCCAGTGGCGGTAACAGGTCCACCACCTTGCGGTTCTGCTGCACCCTGAGGCCGTCCGCTGCCGGCGTTTCGCTGAGTGCCGCCAGGATTTGCCGCTTTGCCGTCGCCGCGTCCGTACTGGCGCGGTAATGCACCGCGCCGCTATAGCCCTTGAATTCATAAGAGAAGCCTACCGTGCCCAACTTCGCTTCCAGGGCGGCCAGCACGGCCATGATGCGCGCCGGGTAATCCGCCAGGCCGGGGGATGCCTCCAGGCCCGCGCCGCTAAGGCGTTCCAGGCCATGGTTGCCGACGTAGACCAGGCCGGTCACGCCGGTCATCTCCCGGGCATCCGCCGCGGCGCGTCCGGAGACCAACGCCACCAGCGCCAGCCGGTCTTTGAGAAGCTCCAGGGAGTGGCGGCAGTCCGGGTCAAGCGTCGCCGCTGCCGGGGTGGGCGCGATCTCGCTCAGGGTGCCGTCAACGTCACTGAGCAGCCCGAAACGCCGGGTCTTTAACAAACCTTGGATGGCGGCAAAGTGCTGGTTGATATCTTGCATACAGGCGGAGTGTAGCAACCGCGCCCGGGGGAGTCAACTCCCCCCAATATTTGACCCGGCGGGCCTTTTATTGCTAAAGTAAACTTAGGCACAGGTGTCCTACCCGTGCGTCGGGCCAGCACCGCCCGGTATCGCGGAACGAGGGGAAGTATGATAGAGAAAGTCGAAGAGGTTATCGAGCGCGTACGGCCAGCCCTCCAGGCGGACGGCGGTGACGTTGAACTCGTCAGCGTTGATGACGGCGTGGTCAAAGTCAGACTGACCGGGGCCTGCGGCTCCTGCCCGATGTCCACCCTGACCCTGAAAATGGGCATCGAGAGGGCGATCAAGGAACAGATCCCGGAGATCAGCGAGGTCGTCGCCGTCTAAGCGCCACCCGGTACGTCACTGACCCCCAAAGGCCAACGCCGTGGAGCCAATCCAGAACCGCAAGCGTGAACACGTGGCACTGGCCACCAGCGCTGGCGTCACTTCCAGTCTCGACCCTGGTTGGGGTGACGTGCATCTGGTACCCGCCGGATTGCCCACCGTCGATCTCACCGAGATCACCCTGGACACCGTTTTCCTGGGCCGCGAGTTCCGTGCCCCACTGGTAATCTCCGCGCTCACCGGCGGTTTTCCCGAGGCCGCCGAAATCAATGCCAGCCTGGTACGGTTGGCCGCGGAATTCGGCCTGATGCTGGAGCTCGGCAGCCAGCGCGCCGCATTGCACCACCCCGAACTCCTGCCCTCCTATCTGGCCGCGCGTGAGGCGGCACCGGATGCCTTCGTCGCCGCCAACATCGGCCTTTCGCAGTTGATTCCTCAACCAAATCAGACCCCGCTGGAGATGTCCCAACTGGTTGAAATGGTGGGTGTGATCCGGGCGGACGCCCTGGTGATCCACTTGAACTACCTCCAGGAAGCATTGCAGACGCAAGGAGACACCGGCGTCCAGGGGGCTCTGGAGGCCGTCGCCGCCGCCGCCAAAGCGCTGCCGCTGCCGGTGATCGTCAAGGAGACCGGTTCCGGCATCCCGCCGGAGTTGGCCAAGGAGCTCGTCTCGTGCGGCGCGAGCGCCCTCGACAGTGGCGGTGCCGGTGGCACCAGCATGGCATTGCTCGAAGCAGCCCGCGCCGCATCTCCCGCCCGCGCACGTTTGGGCCGGGCCTTTGGCATCTGGGGCATACCCTCCGCGGCGGCGGTGGCCAGCGCCGCGACCGCCGGTTTGCCGCTGATCGGCAGTGGCGGCATCCGCAGTGGCCTCGACGCCGTCAAGGCGCTGGCGCTGGGGGCGGACCTGGTGGGCGTGGCGCAACCGTGGCTGGCGGCGCTCAAAGCCGGTGGTGAAAAGGCGGCCCGGGACTATCTCACCGGCTTCCTCGAGGAACTCAAGCTGGGGCTTTATTTGGCGGGTGCCCGGAACCCCGCGGAGATGAAGCCACGGCCACCGGTGATCACCGGGGCCACCGCGCAGTGGCTGGCGCAATTGTCCGCGCCGCGCGCCGCCTGAAACCGGTGCCGGGCATTGACGCGGGCCGGTTTTTGCGTTACAAAGAAAGGTGCCGGACATTTGGTGGAGGTTTTCATGGACAAGTATGAATGTACCGTCTGCGGCTGGATTTACGACCCAGGTGAAGGTGACCCTGACAGCGGTATCAAGCCGGGCACGCCTTTCGCGGACATCCCCGAAGACTGGGTCTGCCCCATGTGCGGCGCCGCTAAGAGCGATTTCCAGAAGGTGGCCTGATGATGCAGGCCAGAGAAATAAAACCCGGCCTGCATTGGGTGGGCGCGGTAGACTGGGACCGCCGCCTCTTTGACGCCTTGATTCCGTTACCCCACGGCACCACTTACAACGCCTTCCTGGTGCGTGGGGATGAAAAAACGGCCCTCATCGACACTGTCGATCCAGATTTTACCGCAGTATTACTGGAGCGTCTGGAAAGTCTTGAGCTGGAGCGGCTGGACTACCTGGTGATCTCCCACGCAGAGCAGGATCACAGCGGCAGCCTGCCGTACATACTGGAGCGCCACCCCGAGGCCCGGATGGCCTGCACCCCACGCTGCGCCCCGATGCTGGCCGCCATGCTGGGCCTGCCGCCGGAACGCATCGACGAGGTCGAGGACGGGGCCACGCTGTCCCTCGGTGGCCGCACCCTGGAGTTCATGCACACCCCCTGGGTGCACTGGCCGGAGACGATGCTGACCTATCTGCGGGAGGACAAAGTACTCTTCACCTGTGATTTTTTGGGCGCCCACATCGCCGTCTCGAACCTCTTTTTGGACGACGAAGGGCGGGTCTACGAGGCGGCGAAACGCTATTTCGCGGAGATCATGCTGCCCTTCCGGGAACAGATCGCGAAACACCTGGATCGCCTCGCGGATTACCAGATCGAGATGATCTGCCCCAGCCACGGCCCGCTGCACGCCCACCCCGAATCCCTGCTGGCGGGCTACCGTAGATGGGTCACCGGCCCATTACAAAATCTGGTGGTACTGCCCTACGTCTCAATGCACGGCAGCACCAAACTGATGGTGGACTACCTCCGGGAGGCGCTGGAGCAGCGCGGCGTCACGGTGCAGCAGTTTGACCTGACGATGACCGACGTCGGTTTGCTGGCGATGTCCCTGGTCGACGCCGCCACGCTGGTGCTGGGCACCCCGACGGTACTCGCCGGGGCGCACCCGCTGGCGGTCTACGCGGCATTCCTTGCCAACGCCATCCGGCCACGCGTGAAATACGCCTCGATCATCGGCTCATACGGCTGGGGCGGTAAGGCCCAGGAACAGATACTCTCCCAGCTGCCCAACCTCAAGGTGGAGCTCTTGGAGCCGGTCATCATCAAGGGCCTGCCGCGGCCGGAGGACTACGCCGCGCTGGACCGCCTGGCGGCGGAGATCGGAGAGGCGCACCAGGGTCTGGCTCCGGTCAGTTTCTGACCCCGGCGAGGATGCTCATGGGTACGGAAATCAACCTCATCATCGGCGGCGAGGCGGGCCAGGGGATCCAGTCCATCGCCGCCGGCGGCAGCTTCGTGGCGCGCGGCTTCTCCGGTGACCCGGACCAGCTCAGCGAATTGATCCAGGCGGCGGTGCAACACCGTGGCTTCGCCCTGATCGACGTGCTCCAGCCCTGCGTCTCTTTCAACCACCACAACACCTACGAATGGTACCGCGAACGCGTCTACAGGCTCGGTGCGGAACATGACCCTACCGGCCGCGCCGCCGCCGTGATCAAGGCGAACGAGTGGGGCGAACACATCCCCAGCGGCATTATTTACCGCGTCACGCGTGCGCCCTTTGAGGACCGTTTCCCCGGTCTCGACGCGACACCACCGGCCAAACGCCAGATCGACCCGCGGGAAGTGACGCCACTGCTGGAGCAGTTTTACTAGGGGGCTTCATGACGCAGCCTGAAGGTGGGCTGGTGCTGGCCGTCGACCTGGGCGGCAGCAAGACGCTCTGCGCGGTGGTCAGCCGCGGCGGCCAGATCCTGGCGCGGGACCTGCGGCCCACCCCGGCGGGTGAAGGACCCGAAGCCGGGGTGGCCACCTTACTGGCCTCGGCGCACGGCGCGCTGCAAGCGGCCGAGGTCGGCCTCCGGGACATCGCCGCCATTGGTCTCGGGGTGCCCGGCGTGCTGGATACCGAGGCCGGGATGCTGCGTACCTCCCCGAACCTGCCGGGCTGGCGGGAGGTGCCGATAAGGGACCTCATACAGCGGGAGTTCGGCGTCCCTACTTATCTGGTCAATGACGCCAGCGCCGCCGCCATTGGAGAAGCGCATTTTGGTGCTGGGCGCGGGGTGCGCCATTTCCTCTACGTCACCCTGAGCACCGGCATCGGTGGCGGTATCGTGGTTGACGGTAAGCTCTACACCGGTAAGTTCGGCGCCGCCGGGGAGTTCGGCCACATGACGATTCAGGCCGACGGGCCACCCTGTGCCTGCGGTGGCCGCGGTTGCTGGGAGACTCTGGCCTCGGGCACCGCGCTGGCGCAGCGGGCCCGGGCCAAACTGCGCGCCGGTGCCGCCTCCCTGGTGCTGGATTATGCCCAGGGGGACATCGACGCCGTCGACGCCGTCGTGGTGCACTGCGCCGCGGTTGAC